>CAZDGT010000061.1:0-12171 GCA_964504905.1 uncultured Bordetella sp.
CGGTGCTATCCAACGGCTTCCGTATCCGCATCGACCGGCATGAGAACGTGGGCTCCAGTGTGCGCCTATATACAAAAGACGGAGTGACGGAATTGCCTGCGGCGTCGGTAGCGTCGTTTGAAGAGGAGGAGTACACCGCGCCGCCAGCCCCAGCGGCCCCACCAAAAGTCGATGCACCGCCACCGGTAAAGGACCCCCGAACCTTGCTTCGTGACGCGGCACGCCGCACTGGACTGCCGCCAGCGCTAGTCGAGAGCGTGGCACAAGTGGAATCGAATTTCCAACCCGACGCAGTTTCTCCGAAGGGCGCGATCGGAGTCATGCAACTCATGCCCGCCACTGCACGGGCGCTGGCAGCCGATCCTCGCGATGTGGGACAAAACATCGACGCAGGGGCACGGCTGCTGCGAGACCTGCTGATCAAATACGATGGCGACGTAGTGAAGGCACTGTCCGCGTACAATGCCGGAGCCGGAGCAGTGGACCGCTACCGCGGCATGCCACCGTACTCGGAAACACAGGATTACGTCGACAAAGTAATCCGCACGTACGTGAAAGCCGGCGCAAAGTAAGGCCGGCTTGTCATACGGCGGATCGTCTATTCTTAAGGAAGAAGAGTGATCACGATGGACCTTAAGAGTGAAATCATGCGACGAGTAGAGTCTCTTCCTGTGGAACTGCAACGGAAATTTCTCATGTACGTTGAAGGGCTCGATTCTCCCTGCCCTCGCGGCGAGAACGGGGGGGCTCTGTCCGCTTTTGCGGGTCGCCTAGACGACACGTCGGCGGCGGAGATGACGCAAGCGATAGGCGTCGATCCCCGTGAGTGGTAGATTTCTCCTCGATACAAATATCATCATTGGGTTACTGAATCGACGATGGCGCCATTCTTGACGCCTTGGCGAGTGCTGCCGAAGTCTTTGTTCCCGTCATCGCGGTGGGCGAGTTGTATTTCGGAGTGGCACGTTCCGGGCGGCCGGAGGCAAACCGCGCGGTGCTCGATCAATTCATCGAACCTCGGGTGGTTTTGCCATGCGATCTTGCCGTTGCCCGCGAGTATGGACGTCTCAAAGGGGTGTTGAAGACGCAAGGAACCCCGCTGCCGGAAAACGATATATGGATCGCTGCAATGGCGCTTCGTTATGGGTTGACCGTTGCCAGTCGGGACCAGCACTTTCGCGAAATTGCCGGACTTGTAACGGTCGAGTGGAATGGATGAGGGCTCCATTCGAGTAATATGGTGACGTGGTTGGGCGTATTTTTTCGTTTGTGCTTCTGAGTGCCCTGGCTTGCCTCGCGCAGAAGCAGACGGCTGCTCTAGTTGGAACTGTAAATGATCCGTTAGGGTCGCCGATAGAAAATGCTGAGGTACAGATTGACTCGGATGTAATCAATGTCGGGCCCTATTCGGTCAAGACCGACAACTTAGGCCACTTCCGATTCGCCGGTGTCCCGGCAGAGACGTATCATCTGGCGATTACTGTTCCAGGATTTAAAACGTGGCGCAGGGCCGGAATTCGATTGCTGGGCGACCAACAAACATCGCTTGGGGAGGCGTTTCTAATTCTCGGCACCATGTGCAGGGAGCCGTCAGTAGATTTCATACAACGCTCGTCCTCCGTAGATGAAACAGGTACCCTACGAGGTTCCGTACTTGATGGATCTGGCTCGCCCGTTGTGGGAGCGAAAGTTTCACTGAGAAGTTGCTCTAAGTGCGTCACGGAGACGAATCGGGAAGGCCAATTCATATTCTCCATTTTGACGAAAACGCACTATAGCCTCGACATTTCCATGAAGGGATTCTATCGGGAAATCTTGCGCGATGTGTTTATTGAAAAAAATATGGATTGGACCTACTCTCCAATCCAGCTCGAGCGATGCCCGACTGGAGGTTGCGACAAGATGCCTCGGAGGAAACAGATCGAGCTTTGCGAGTAGCCTTAACTATTACGTCCGCTTCCAGCGCACAATCGGTTTGCGCGCGGCCGTCACTTCGTCCACTTTGGCGGTGCGGGTAGTGTGGGGAGCGGTCTTGACCAGATCCGGGGTCTCTTCCACTTCCTTGGCGATGGAAATCATCGCATCGGCGAAGAGGTCAAGCTCGCGTTTGCTCTCGGTCTCGGTTGGTTCGATCATCAGCGCGCCCTTGACGATCAACGGGAAAGCCACTGTATAAGGGTGGAACCCGTAGTCGATCAGGCGCTTGGCGATGCTCATGGTATCGACGCCGAGCTTGGACTGGCGCGCATCGCTGAACACGCACTCGTGCATGCTGGGCTCGCTGTAGGGCAGCTCGTAGTACGGTTCGAGCAGTTTGCGGACGTAGTTGGCGTTGAGCAGCGCATCGAATGTCGCGCGCGGAAGACCGTTGCCGCCGTGGGCCATGATGTAGGCCAGTGCTCGCACCAGCACTCCAAAATTTCCGTAGAATGCGCGGACACGGCCAACGGACTGCGGCCGGTCATAGTTCCACGCCCACTGATCGCCTACCCGCGCGAGCCGGGGAATGGGCAGGAACGGTTCCAGATGCTGCTTCACCGCAACGGGACCCGCACCCGGTCCGCCGCCGCCGTGCGGGGTTGAAAACGTCTTGTGCAGGTTCAGATGCATCACATCGACACCGAAGTCGCCGGGGCGGGAGATGCCAGCCAGCGCATTCATATTGGCGCCGTCCATGTAAAGCAACGCGCCTTTGGAATGAAGGATTTCCGCGGCTTGAGTGATGTTTTCCTCGAATACGCCAATGGTGCTGGGATTCGTGACCATCATCCCAGCCACGTCTTCATTGACGGCCCGTGCCAGGGCTTCGACGTCCACCATTCCGCGCGAATTCGAAGCAATGTTTTCGACTTTGTAGCCGGCCATGTGCGCGGTGGCCGGATTGGTGCCGTGGGCCGAGTCGGGAATCAAAATCTTCTTGCGCGGGTTGCCTTGGGCGGCGAGTGCCGCGTGCATCAGCAAAATACCAGTGAACTCGCCGTGCGCGCCTGCGGCTGGCTGCATAGTGATCGCATCCATGCCGGTGATTTCCATCAGGCAGCGCTCCACTTCGGCGATCACTTGCATCGCGCCTTGCGAGAGCGAGTCGGGCTGATAGGGATGGATCCACGCCATGCCGTCGACGCGCGCGGCTTGCTCGTTAATGCGCGGGTTGTACTTCATCGTGCAAGAGCCAAGCGGATACAAGCCCAAGTCGATGGCAAAGTTCCACGTCGAAAGTCGCGTGAAGTGACGGATGACATCTACTTCGCTAACCTCAGGAAAATCCTCGATTTCGGAGCGTGTATTCCCTGCCCCCAGCACTTCAGCGGCATCGATGGTGGGCACGTCCATGTCGGGAAGCTGGTGGCCCTTTTTTCCCGGGGAGCTGATCTCGAAGAGGAGCTGCTCGTTCTGTGTCGGGTGCGTGCGGACTTTGTTGATCATGCGAACGCCTCCGCCACCTGATCCATCTGTGGTTTTCTGATCATCTCGGTGCAGCACAGAAGCATAGTGTTCTTTAGTTCGGGATAGAACTTTTCGAGCGGCAGGCCACCGATGATCTTCTTCGATTCGAGACCACGATTGATTTGGGCGACGTCTTTGGAGCCACCCTGCGCCACAAATTCGTTGAAGAACGGACCGCTGAAGTGCGGCTTGAGCTTGCCAGCCAGATAATGGGCTTTAGAAAGATTCTGCACCGCCAATTCGCGCAAGCCTTGCTTGCCGTAGACCGAGAGAAACACCGTCGCCATCAGAGCGATCAGCGCCTGATTGGTGCAGATGTTCGAAGTAGCCTTCTCGCGGCGGATGTGTTGCTCGCGCGTGGCCAGCGTAAGGCAAAACGCACGATTGCCGTTAGCGTCCTTGGTCTCACCCGCTAAACGGCCCGGGATCTGGCGAATCCATTTCTCTTTGCAGGCGATCACACCAGCAAAGGGCCCGCCGTAGCTGGGCGGGATGGCGAAGGATTGCAACTCGCCCGCGACGATATCGGCGTCGCGTGGCGGCTCCAGCAATCCAAGCGATACGGCCTCGGAGAATACAACGACTAGCAGCGCCCCATGTTCATGCGCAATTGCCGCGGCTTGCTTGACATTTTCGACGATCCCGAAGAAGTTGGGAGTCTGAATGATAACGGCGGCGGTATCTTTCGTGATGTTGCGGGACAGGTCCTCGATATCGAGCAAACCAGTTTCGGCGTTGTAGCCAAATTCGTCGAGAGGAATCCCCTGGTGTTGCGTGTAAGTGTGCAGCACTTCACGATACTCGGGATGAACGCTGCGCGCGGTCAGAATGTGATTGCGTCCAGTGGCGCGGATCGCCATCATCGCCGCTTCCGGCACAGCGGTCGAGGCATCGTACATGGAGGCGTTCGCGACATCCATGCCCGTCAACTGGCAGATCATGGTCTGGAATTCGAAGATCGCGGTGAGCGTCCCTTGCGAAATCTCGGCCTGGTAAGGGGTGTATGACGTCAAGAACTCGCCGCGTGAGACAACCGTATCCACCATCACCGGGCGGTAGTGATTGTAAACTCCAGCACCCAGGAAACACGCATAACCATTCGCGTTCTCGGCGCCGCGCGCCTTGAAATAGTCCAGAATGTCGTATTCACTGCGCCCCGGCTGGATAGCCAGCGGCTTGTCATAACGAACCGCTACGGGGAGGTGAGCCACCAGGTCTTCGATCTTCTTCAGACCAATGGTGTCGAGCATCTCGCGACGCTCTGCGTCTGACTTAGGTAGGTAGCGCAACGATCATTTACCCTTCTCCCAGATAGGCTTGATAATCGGTGGGGGAAAGGAGCCGATCGATTTCCTCCGGGACGGACAATTTTATTTTAGCAATCCAACCTGCAACATGCGGATCTGAGTTTAGGAGCTCCGGAGTAGCCGTTAGGGTGTCGTTCGCTTCCACAACCTCGCCCGAAACCGGCGCGTAGATCTCGCTGGCAGCCTTGACTGATTCTACGACGGCGAAGCTCTTCCCCTGCTCGACATGCGTGCCGATTTTGGGAACTTCGACGTAGACGATATCGCCCAGTTCGTGCTGCGCATGGTCCGTGATGCCGACGGTGCCTATGCCGTTTTCGACGTGCACCCATTCGTGCTCTTTGGTGTATTTGTAGTTGTCGGGATACATTTCCTACCTCGCTCGCTTATAAAAAGGAATCGGGATGGTAACGGCTTCCACTCCGCGGCCGCGCACCGAGACTTCAATGGCGTGCCCCGGTTCTGCGAGATGAAGTGGAAGATAACACATTCCGATGTTTTTGTTTAATGCGGGCGCCGGTCCTCCGCTGGTCACCCAACCTGCTCCCACGCCTCCAACCTGAATTTCGTAGCCGTCGCGAGCGATCCCGCGGCCTTTCACTTCGAATCCGATCAGCTTACGTGTAATCCCCTGTTGCTTTTGCTTCACCAAAGCCTCGCGGCCCAGGAAGTCACCCTTTTCAAGTTTAACAATCCAGTCAAGTCCGGCTTCCCAGGGTGTGATTGTGGCTTCAATTTCATGCCCATAGAGCGGCATCGCGGATTCCATGCGCAGCGTGTTGCGCGCGCCCAGGCCGCAAGCCATGATGCCCACGTCGGCGCCTGCAGCGAGGATTTCATTCCACAAACGCTCGGCGTATTCGGGAGCGACGTAGATTTCCCAGCCGTCTTCGCCGGTGTATCCGGTGCGAGCAATGCGCGCGGGCGCTCCGGAAACAACTCCATCGACAAAGTGATAGCGCTTCACAGCCGCCAGAGTCGCGGCGAGCGCAGGATCGGTCAGCTTTTGGACAACTCCGGTTGCGAGGGGGCCTTGCACGGCTAGCTGCGCATATCGTGGGCCCGCGTTCTCAACCGTCGCATCGAAATGATTGTTCGCAACGATGTGTTCGTAGTCCTTATCCTGGTTAGAAGCATTGACGCACAGGAAATAGTAGTCGTCGGCAACCTTGTGAACCAGGATGTCATCCACAAATCCGCCGTGCTCATAAAGCAGCGCTGAATACTGGGCTTGGCCCAGTTTGAGCTTCGACGCATCATTTACCGTGACGTGCTGCACCAGATCCAGTGCTTGCCGCCCGCGAATTTCGATCTCGCCCATGTGGCTGACGTCGAATAAGCCCACGCCCTGACGCACGGCGCGATGCTCATCAATGACGCCTTTGTATTCGACCGGCATGTCCCAGCCGCCGAAGTCGACCATCTTGGCGCCCATGCTGCGATGCACGGCGTTCAAAGGAGTTTTTAGAAGAGCCATGCCGCTACTTCTTGACCGCCGGGCGGACCATATCAAAGCGGTCGCGAATGCGGCTGTAGGAAGGACCGCCGAGGCGAGCGACGGGCTTGAGCTTGTCGGGATCGATGAACATGTCTTTGTCAATGATACTATCCCGCACGTGAAACCGGACCACTTCGCCGATCACCACGCTGCCGCCCAAGGGCTTCGTGCTGACCTTGATAATGTCGTGGACCTTACATTCCATATTGACCGGTGATTCGAGCAAACGCGGAGGTCTTACCAGATCGCTGGGGACGGGCGTGAGGCCGGCAATTTCGAATTCGCTGATATCGGGAGAATAGTCGCCGGCTGTCAGATTCATCTGCTGCGCGATCTCTTCGCTGACGATATTCGCCACGAATTCACGCGTGGCGGTGACGTTGCTCAAGGTATCTTTCAACGGCTGACGATTGGAGGCGGCGAACATGACCATGGGCGGCTCGCCGCAGACGGCGTTGAAGAAGCTGAAAGGCGCAAGGTTAGCGATTCCCTCCATGGAAATCGAGGAAATCAGGCCGATGGGCCGCGGAATGACGGCGCCAGTGAGCAGCTGATAGGAGATGGATCCAGAAACCGTGCGGGGGTCAATTATCACTCTTTCGAGGTTACCAAGTTCGCGTAGTTGCCAAGTTCCCTTATGATAAGCTGCGTCTCATGAGCGGAATTCTTCGCATCGGAATTCTGAGCGCGCTCGTGTCGCTGACGGTCGTGGGAGTCCAGGCGGCGCCGGAAACCCCGGTTGTCTTATATCCCGGGTTGGGGAGTTGGACGCATACGATCTTTACAAGCAGTCCGGAAGCGCAGAAATTCTTCGATCAGGGTCTCAACCTGCTGTATGGATTCAACCGCTATGAGGCGCTGCGATCCTTCCGCAAGGCGTCGGAGATCGACCCTCATGCGCCCATGCCCTACTGGGGCATCGCCATGGCGCTGGGACCACACATCAATATGGATGGCGACGGCGATGTGGATCTAAAGACTGGCTGCGAAGCCTTGCAAACAGGCCTCACCCAGTTGGTAATTCATGAAGTGGAGCAAGCCTACCTTGAAGCGGCGTTCAAGCGCTGTCCGGACTATGAGCCGCAGGCCTATGCTTCCGCGATGAGAGACCTGTCCGCGCGTTACCCGGACGATCTGGATGCGCAGACATTCTTCGCCGAAAGCCTGATGATTCCCATCCGCTGGAAGTG
The DNA here is from genome assembly GCA_964504905.1 of uncultured Bordetella sp. Taxonomy (GTDB): domain Bacteria; phylum Acidobacteriota; class Terriglobia; order Bryobacterales; family Bryobacteraceae; genus Palsa-187. The sequence goes on from CAZDGT010000061.1 coordinate 7,443, forward strand.
GTACTTGCCAGATGGCACGGCAGCCCCCGGCCAAGCGGATGCCGAGCATGCACTTGAGAGTGCGTTGCGCCGCTGGCCGTCTCACCCCGGCGCCAATCATTTCTACATTCACGCCGTGGAATCATCCAAGACGCCCGAGCGGGCCGTTCCCAGCGCGCAGCGTTTGATGGCAATCGTGCCGGCGGCGGGCCACCTTGTCCACATGCCGGGGCACATCTGGCTGGTGTTAGGTGATTGGGAAACGGCCGCGATTGTTAACGAGCGTGCGGCGGAGATGGATCGGCGTTATTTCGCCGCCAGCAATGTCACTTCGAGCGCCTACAGCGGCTACTACATCCACAATCTGCACTTCGTTCTATACGCGCGAATGATGCAGGGACGCAAAGCCGAGGCCCTGCGTGCGGCGGAAGAGATGAGCCGGGGTATGGCGCCAATGATGTCGGCCATGCCGGAAATGGCACAGATGATGCAGGCGTTCCAGGCCGTCCCCGTCTTCGCGCAGATTCGGCTGGGTGAGTGGGATTCGCTCCTGAAAATACCCCAACCCAACGCCAGCCTGCCGATCAGTATGGCTGTGTGGCATTATGCACGCGCACTGGCACTGGTGGCCCGCGGCGATCGATCCGCAGCGGAGCAAGAACAAAAGGGATATGAAGAGGCGCGGAGCAAAGTCCCCGCGGCTCAACCCTGGGGTAACAATCGGGCGTCTGACGTGCTCGTGCTGGGAAGTGAGATCCTGCTGGCCCGGACTGCCGCCTCGCCTGCGCTCGCCATCCCGCATTGGAGGCGCGCCGTAACGCTGCAAGACGCATTGATCTACGATGAGCCGCCTGCCTGGTATTACCCCGTCCGCGAGTCGCTGGGAGCGGAACTCCTCCGCGTTGAACGCGCCGCCGATGCCGAAGGAGTGTTCCGTGAAGGTATTGCACGCTCTCCGCGCAATGGAAGAATGTTGTTCGGACTCTTGCAGAGTCTGCGGGCACAAGGCAGAATGGGCGCTGCCGAGTGGGTCCGTCGGGAGTTCGAAGCGGCTTGGCAAAAAGCGGACATCAAACTTTCCCTCGATCTTTTATGAGGTGACATGAACCGAACCTTGATCTCTGTGATGATTGCGATGTCGCCTGCGGTGTTTGCGCAAACTCCCTGTGAAAGCCTCAAGTCCCTGTCGCTGCCGCACACCGTTATCACGGCGTCCGAGGTTGTGCCCGCTGGCCAGATGCTCCCGGCTCACTGCCGCGTCGCTGCCGTGCTTACTCCTTCCTTCGACTCCCACATCGAAATCGAGGTCTGGCTACCCACCGCTACCGATTGGAACCGGAAATTTCAAGCCGTTGGCAACGGCGGCTGGGCTGGAAGCATCACGTTCGCAAACGGAGACAGTGGCGTGGCGCGTGGCTTGGCATCCGCGCTCCAGGAGGGCTACGCAACCGCTTCAACCGATACTGGCCACCAGGGAACTGTCGGCGACGCGTCCTTCGCGCTAGGTCACCCGGAAAAGGTGGTGGACTTCGCTTACCGCGCGGTCCACGAAATGGTCATCCAGTCGAAGGCGATGATCACTGCATTCTATGGCAGCGGCCCGAGGCTCTCGTATTGGAATGGCTGTTCCACCGGAGGCAGGCAAGGATTGATGGAGGCACAGCGTTATCCCGAAGATTTCGACGGCATCATCGCGGGGGCTCCCGCTAACTATCATTTGCATCTCAGCGCCTGGGACATGAACCTGGCCATGACGAATCAGAAAGACAAGGACCATCTGGTGCCGGCTGAAAAGCTCGCTATCGTGAATCGGGCGGTCCTCGCCGCTTGCGATCGGCTGGATGGGATCAAGGACGGTTTGCTCACCGACCCGCGTAAATGCCACTTCGATCCTGCACCGCTTCTGTGCGTGGCCGCCGATGGCCCCAACTGCCTGACCGCGACCCAACTTGAAACCATCCGGGCCGCTTATGCTCCCGCCAAAACGAAAGCCGGGCAACTCATCTATCCGGGCCTTCCACTCGGTGGCGAGACGGGGTGGACCAGGATGGCGAATCCGGAGCCGTTTGCGATTTCGCTCGGAACCTTTCGGTACGTCGCACATCAAGATCCGAATTGGGATTGGCGAACCTTCGATCTCGATCGGGAAGTACTATTGGTGGACGAAAGAGCGGGCTTCATTAATGCCATCAGCCCCGACCTTTCGGCGTTTAAAGCGCGCGGCGGAAAGCTTCTCACCTACCACGGCTGGAACGATCAACTCATCTCGGCGGAGAACAGCCTGAATTATCGCGCGAGCGTCCTCGCCAAGATGGGAAACGCGCAAGACGACTGGTACCGGCTGTTTATGGCGCCGGGCATGATGCACTGCGGCGGCGGCCCCGGCCCGAACCAGTTCAACGGAATGGCCGTGCTGGAGCGCTGGCGCGAGTCAGGCATCGCTCCGGACCAGATTACCGCTTATCATGTCACGAACAATCGAGTGGATATGAGCCGTCCACTGTGCCCTTTTCCGCAGATCGCAGTCTACAAAGGTGTGGGCAGCACGAACGATGCGGTCAACTTCGCGTGCAGGCTGCCATGAAGCCTTCCCTCACCCGACGAGGCGGCTGGGCGGAACGACTACTGAATGTTCGAAACGGCACCATCGGTGAGTCGGAGGCTTCCGAACCTTTGGCCGTTCTGGTAGTAGCTGAACACTTCGACCAGATGTCCGTCCTCGAACATGGTGATTTTGGATGAAGGTGCGCCAAACTTCAGCACGTCGGCACGAGTCATGCCGTTCGAAACAGTCCGGTAATCCTCCGGCGACATCACGGGCGGCGGCGGAAGCGCCGGCGTTACGTCGGCGAGGGAAAGACCTTGGGTCGCCTCTTGAGGAGCGGTAAACTGTGCCACGGGAAGAGACTGTGGCGCGGCGCGTCTGGAGGCGGGAGGCGGAAGCGGAACGCCTCCTGTTTGCGCCGAAGGCACTCCGGGCGACACCTTGAATGCGGGCGCTTCGGGTTCTTTCTCCTTCTCCTTCTTGATCTCCTTGTTAGCAGCCTTGGCGGTCTGCTCGTCCGTCTTGCCAAAGATAGCGGTAATACCATTGCTGACCGCTTTGCCGCTGGCTCCGCCGACGGCGCTGCCCGCCGCCACGGCGCCGAACTCGGTCAGGTTCTGGGCTAAGGCGGCCCCGGTAATCATTAGAAAAGATGCAAGGATGCGCATGAAGTCCTCTATTTGCAGCCTAACAAGCGGCATGGCAAGCAGGAACAAGGCGTTCCCCTTACGCTGCCCGGAAAATCACCTGAGCAGGCTGGGGGAACGAAAGCATCGCCGGGCGCATCATGGGGAGTAAGAGGGAATGAGACATGGCGGGGCTGACTACCACCGAGGCGCCATTCATCGAGCGGGCTCGCCACGATGGGCAGCTTTACATTCACCAACCCTACGACCTCTACACCCAGCAGAATCACCGGGCTTGGAGCGCCCTCTACCGCCGCATGTTGCCGCGCTGGGAGCGCTATGCGAACCGGCACTTCCGCGCAGGGCTGGACGCGCTGAACCTGGACCATGAGCGGGTGCCGCGCCTCACCGACGTGAATCGCTTCCTGCAACCCCTCACCGGGTTCCAGGCCAAGGCCGTCAGCGGCTACGTGCCCACCTTCCTGTTCTTCGACAGCCTGCGCAACCGTGAGTTCCCAACTACCATCACCATCCGGCGTGGGGATCATCTGGACTATCTGCCCGAGCCCGACATCTTCCATGATGTTGCCGGGCACGTCCCGATGCACACCGACCAACATTTCGCCGAGACACTGGTACGTTTCGGCGAGTGCGCCCACACCGCCGCGGCTTTGGCAGCCGATATCCGGGACCCCGCCGAGCGCGTCCACACGGTCACCAGCATTATCAAGGCGATGGCGCGTTTCTTCTGGTTTACCATCGAGTTCGGACTGATGTTCTCACCTGATGGATTGAAGGTGTATGGGAGCGGCCTGCTCAGCTCCTACGGGGAAATCGAGCACGCCGTCGCTTCGCCCGAAGTGCAGCGCTACCCGATGCAACTCGAATGGGCGATCAACCAGAGCTTTGAGATCGACCATTATCAGCCACTGCTGTTCATCGTCGAATCGTTCGACCAGCTGTTCTCTCTGGTGGGAAGTCTGGAGAAGTGGATGAAAGAGGGCCGGCTGAACCATGTGGCTCCGGGCGAACCAGCAGTGGAAGAAACAGACTTGCAGAGTTTCCTGGACGCCACTCTATAACGGCCTACTGTGATCCAATGAGAAATTATGTCTCCACTCGTCCTGGCATTTCTCATCGGTGTGATCGCCGGACTCCGCGCGATGACGGCGCCGGCCGCGGTCAGTTGGGCGGCCCGGCTCGGCTGGTTGCATCTGGAGAGCACACCGCTGGCCTTCCTGGGTTTCGCTTACACGCCTTACATTCTTTCCTTGCTGGCGCTGGGCGAGCTGGTCAATGACAAACTTCCGAAGACGCCGAGCCGCAAGGCCCCGGCGCCGTTCATCGCTCGAATTGTCACGGGAGCGTTCTGCGGCTCCGCCATTGGGGCGGCGAGCGGCGAAGTGGTCGGCGGCCTCATCGCCGGCGCCATCGGCGGCGTCGTTGGAACACTCGGCGGCTACGAGTTCCGCGCTCGGCTCGTAAAAGCAATCGGCGGAAAGGATCTTCCCATCGCGTTGCTGGAAGATATCATCGCGGTCGGCGGGGCGTTTTGGATCGTTTCATGATCACCGCTAAA
>CAZDGT010000062.1:0-2077 GCA_964504905.1 uncultured Bordetella sp.
ACCGGGCTTAACACCCGCGGCGATCATGGAAAGCTGAAGAGCGGTCGTCCCATTCACCGACGCCACCGCGTGCGCACGGCCGGCCAACGCTGCGACCTGCTTTTCGCACTCGGTCACGAAAGGTCCAGCGGAGGACACCCAGTTGTCCTGGACGCAGCGCGCGAGATAGGCGCTCTCATTGCCGCGCAGATCGGGCACGGCGAGGGGAATGCGCTGGGTCATCCTGACGCGGTCATCTTGGTGGAAGAAATATCCAGACCTGCGATGAAGGCCCGGTAGGATTCTTCGGCGGCCTCGGACTCCAGTGCGTTCTGCGCCACGAGGTCGAGACTGCGCAGATCGAAGGAAGAGGATTTAAGCGCGGCCAGGAAGCGCGCGCCGTCGCGCGCCGTGCGGCTGCGGTCTAGACGGTCGTCTAACGCCGCAAGAAGCGTAGGCCGCAAATCCTCCTCGCGCCCCACCGGGTGCACATGAGGCAAGAAGTTGTAGATGTTATGCCGCCCGAAAGTGACGACAGGAATGCCCAGTACCGCGGCTTCCATGCCTGCGGTGCCGCTGATGGTCACGACGGCGCGGGACTTTCTGACTACTTCGAGACCCAGCTCGAGCATGTCCAGCAGGATCACGTTCTTGAACTCGCGGATCTGATCGTAAAAATTGTCCGGTCGGCGGCCGCGGTTCTCGTAAGTTTCCTTTACCACTAGAAGATGGTCGGCGGGCAGATCGCGGGCCAGCGACGCGATCGCTGCGAGCTGAAAGAAATACTCCGGCGAGGCGCGCTGCAGCGCTGTCTCAGGCTCGGTATGAAGCGGAAAGAAAACGAACTTCCGCCCTTCCAGCTCGGCCAGCCTGGAAACCTTGGGGCCGGTCAGGAATTTGTCGGCGCGCCATTGGCGCACCAGCATCATAATGTTCTCGGACAGATAGTAACCACGCGCTTTGCGATATCCGCGCAGCCGCCAATAGGCATATCGCGTCGTGTGCCACGCGATGTGACGCACCAAAGGTAGAAGACCCATGTCTTTGAGGTACTTCACCCGAAGGTCCAGATGGGACTTATAAGGCGATGACAGTTCGGCTGGCCCGTCCGCCACGGTGGCACGATACGTAGTTTCGAGCGACGGATGCTCGAAGAATTCAGTATGCGACCAATAGTGGTAGTTACGATGGCGCGCGTGAATGATTGTGCGCACGGCAATGTTGGACGCCTGTGCCAATCGAACCAGTTCAACCGATCCGTTGACGACCAAGGTGATTTGCTTCTCCCGCAACTCGCGCCGCCAGAATTCGATGACTCGCGCATAGGCGCTCACGATCTGTGCGTAGGTGACGTTCTCGGAATAGCGCGAGCGCGGGTGGCGAAAGCCCCCTAGCGCGAAGCCGCGCCCGAAATGGCGGCTGGAAACGGTCAGCGAATTGATCGAAATGCCGAGCGTTTCCTCAAGCCGCCGTGCGTCGGCAAGGGCTGCGGTTTCATCCGCGCTCGCGTGCTCGATATGGTTAAGAACGGAAGCTTCGGCCGAGATCGAGGCAAACAGGCCGTCGGTATCCCAGTCGCGATAGAATGCAGCCTCCTCCGGCGTCGTGCAGTACAGATGGATGGCGCTGCCGTGGCGGTCCTTCAGACGGCGCACAAGTTCCATCAGCACGTGGCGCCAGGCGGAATGCGCAACCAGGGCAACGCGCGCAAGCGGATTGGTCATCGCGACGGGATTTCCAAATTTTTGTTGGGAAGGATGGCGGTGGACAAAGCTACCGCAGTCGGGGTGCAGAGCCGCTCCCGAGGTCAATGCGATTGCTGGGGTGAACACTATGAGTCACCACAATAAATCAGCGTTCACCGGACGAACATCATTGTTCATATCATGAACGGATGTCAAGGAATCATCCCTGCGCGGACGGCGTGCTGGCCCTCTGCCCGAGTGGGGCGAAGGTGATTTTATGGTGCTATTTCAGTTAGTTGATGGTGATCTTGCGATCGGCAGCCAAGGGAAGGGAAAAAATCCTACAATCCCGCAACCCGAATATTTCGGCACGCTCCCGGTAGAGCTGTTTGACCATGGCCGTGATGGCGGGA
>CAZDGT010000063.1:0-7228 GCA_964504905.1 uncultured Bordetella sp.
GTCCGAGCCCTACACCATGGCGGCCCATCACCAGGATGTCTGGTGGAGGCCCGTTTCGAATATCCCCGTCACTGAGCCGCGCTGGGTGCGCGCTGTCGAAGTCCGTCCGGGAACCGCTGCCGGCCGCAAGATCACGCATCACGCCGTGGCGTATCTGGTGCAGGACGATCCGTCGAGCCTCGCGCCGGGCGCGGGCGATGCCGATTTTGGCGCGCGCTCGTTCCTGATGGAGTGGGCCATCGGCAAGGGCTACGATCTGTACCGTCCCGACAGCGGAAAATTGTTGCTGCCCGGTTCGCAGATTTCCTGGGACGTGCATATTCATGCGGTTGGCGAAGAGATTCGCGACAACGTCGAACTCGGCATTTGGCTTTATCCCAAAGGCCAGGAGCCGGCGCACCGCACGTACTTAACCGGTTTCCAGGCCTTGCGCGGTTTCCAATCTTCGGCTGGTTCGCGGACGCGCTCGGGAAGAAATATCGACATCGCGCCCAATACGCTTTCGCAGACCGACAATTACACCGTGTTGCAGCGGCCCGCGCAGCTTGAGAATTTCCAGCCGCATATGCATCTGCGCGGCAAGGCCATGTCGGTGGAAGCGATCCTGCCGGATGGAACCACGCAAATGGTCAGCCACGTCGGCAATTTCAACTTCAACTGGATGACCAACTATATTTATGCGGACGACGCGGCGCCGGTGTTCCCCAAGGGCACGATGATCCACGTCACCGCGTGGTATGACAACACCCGTGCCAACCCGTATAATCCCGACCCTGATCAGTGGGTTGGCTTCGGTGACCGCACGGTTGACGAAATGGGCCACGCCTGGATGAATGTCACTTATCTCAGCGATGAGGAATACAATGCGTGGGCGGCCAAGCACAAGAACACGCAGACGGCGGATGCATCTCGATAGAAGCGGACCACGCGCAGTGTTGCGGTCGACGGTCGTATTTCTGATCCTGAGTTGTGCCTTGGCGTGGGGACAATCGCTCCCGGTCGAACCGGCGCGCGAATCCGGCAACAGCGTCACCGGCGCCTTTGAAGGCTGGTTCAAGAATCAGGACGGAACCTTCAGTCTTTTGCTCGGTTATTACAACCGGAATCAAAAACAGGAAGTGGACGTTCCAATCGGTCCTAACAACCGCATCGAACCCGGAGGGCCGGATCGCGGCCAGCCTACGCACTTCACGCCGGGCCGGGCGTGGGGGTTGTTCACGGTCAAAGTGCCCGCCGACTTCGGCCAGAACAAAATCACCTGGACTCTCATTGCCAATGGCAAAACCACTGCGATTCCCGCGAGCCTGCATCCGGATTACGAGATCTCGCCCTTCGCCGAGGCGTCTGTGGGCAACACTCCGCCGGTGATCGTGTTCGATGAGGGCGGCCCTTCGGGCCAGGGTCCTCAGGGAGTCTCCGCGAAACGCACCGCGAAAGTGGGGACGCCGCTGACCTTGGACGTCTGGGTGTCGGACGATGCCAAGTTCACCTCGTCGTCAGGCGCGCGGCCCAGCAAAGCGCCGCCTCCGGTCACATTGAGGTGGGTTTCCTATCGCAATGCCGCCGGTGCCGTGGTATTCAGCAAGGATCGCCCTGATGTCATGAAGATGGATCGCCCTGGTTCCACCGCCCCGTTCAACGGCAAGGCGACCACCACGGTCACGTTCAGCGAACCCGGCGACTACGTCTTGAACGTCACCGCCAACGATTATTCGGGCGATGGCGGCAACGGGTTCCAGTGCTGCTGGACCACCGGAAAAGTAGCAGTCTCCGTCGCGCCTTAAGTCAATTTATTGCGCCGTGCACGCCAGGCCGCGCGCCGCGTTGATCACGATCTGAACGTCCACAACATCCGATTTCCCGTCCCCGTTGAGATCGCTTGCTGTCTGCGGGACCGCCAGTACTCCGTTGCGTTGCGCTGTGACATCGCTGGCACTACTTTGTCCGTCTCCATCGATATCGCACCCGCTGAACATGGAAACGGACACGGGAGGGTTTACGCTAACGGCGACCGCCGTTCCCGCGAGACTCGCAGCGATCGCTTCCGAGAGGCTGAGGTTCATTTGCTGCCCAGGGGAAGCAGCGGGAACCGGGATTGTGAGAATCGCCAGAACCCCGTCCGCGATTTGGTTGGCATTGATTCCGGTCAGCAGGCAAGTATTCTGAACGTTGCACGCCACACTTTTCTGCGCCGCCGTTGTCGCTGCGGCGGGAGTTACCAGTACAACGCCGACGGGAGTGGAGGTCCCCAGCGTCCATTGCAATCCTGCTGGGAGAGCGCCGCCGGATAGAGCGATCGAGCAAGTGAGGCTCGAACCCGCCCGCACGGTGTTGGAGCAGGACAAGCCAAGCGTTGCGGATTGCGCGAGCAGCGGCCATGAGACGAGGGCCGAAAAAAGTAACTTCTTCATGGCTGGATCTTGCGCCAATGAACCATGATTTCAACGAAGCTGAAGCGGGAAACGCTTAGCTGCAAACAGGATCTTGGTCAGACGTCCGGCGTAATCAGCGATGCCGGAATGCCTGTCCGGTAAGATGGATACGCCAGCGTGATGCCGAGAGCGCGGCGGATCGCCGAGCCGTCAACGCGCCGGTTGGATGTTGTTCGGACCTTGGTTCCCGGCGCGGGTTGGGTCACGGACGGAAGGTTCAGGAGTTCAGCGCAGAACTCGGCGATTTCGCGAGCGGTGCAAGGTTCTTCGTCGGCTACGGGGTAGGCGCCTTGGAGATCGGAGAGTAACGCGGCTTCGGCATGGGCCGCGAGGTCTTCCACGTGAATACGGCTGACGAAGTTGTCGCCTGCGTGATACGCGCCGCGCGGTAGCGACTCCTGGACGCCGCGTCCCGGACCATAAATGGCGGCGGGACGAAGGATGAGCGGCGACCAGGGCCCGGCGGCGACGCGCTGTTCGGCTTCGAGGCGGAGGCGAGCGCGATCCGATTCCCAATCGACAGGCGTGGTTTCATCGACTTGAGTGGCAGCTCCATAAACACCGGTTGTGGACAAGTAGACGACTCGGGAAGGGGCGGTGCCGAGGGCATCGAGAAGATTGGACGGTCCTGACGGCGGGATCGAATGCAGGACCAGAACGCCGGGATGCAAACGGTCAGCGAGATCGTCCAGCGTGATGACGCGCGCGCCACGTTGCGCAAGATCCGCAAGATGCTCGGGATTGCGCGTCGTCGCGGTAACGTTGGCGCCGCGTGCCAGGAAACGCCGTGCGACCCGCTCGCCGGTGAAGCCGCAGCCCAGTATCAGAACGTGATGCATGCTTACCCGGCAGTATACTCGGCTCCCTATACTCATAGATGTGCGCTGGGCCTGCATTCTATTGGCAATGCCTCTGATCGCGGGGCCTCCCACGTTTTATCGCGACGTTCTGCCGATCCTGCAAAATCGCTGCCAGGAGTGTCATCGTGCTGGAGAGTCGGCTCCCATGCCGCTGGTGACCTATCGCGAGACGCGCCCGTGGGCCAAGGCCATTCGCGACGCGACGCAGTCTCGCAAGATGCCGCCGTGGTTTGCCGATCCCTGTTGCGGAAAGTTCGCCAATGACCGGTCCCTGACTAAGGCGGAGATCGAGACATTGTCAGCGTGGGCCTCCACCGGCGCAACGGAAGGCGACCCGAAAGACGCTCCGAAAATTCGTCAGTGGGTGGCAGGCTGGAATGTTGGAACTCCCGATCAAGTCGTGGAGATGCCCAACGCGTTTGAAGTTCCTGCTAAGGGCGCGGTGGAGTATCAGTATTTCGCGGCTCCCACGGGGTTCCACGAAGACCGCTGGGTGCAGGCGGTGGAAGTGCGGCCAAGCAATCGCGCGGTGGTGCACCACGTCGTTGTCTACATCCGCGAACCAGGGTCCACGTGGACGGGCGGGCCGACCAAGGCCGACATCCTGACCGTGTACACGCCCGGAAGCTCGCCCGATGTGTGGCCGAAAGGCATGGCCAAGCGCGTGAAGGCGGGTTCCGATCTCATGTTCGAGATTCATTACACGCCCAACGGCAAGCGCACCTTGGACCGCACGCGGGTGGCGCTGGTGTTCGCGAAATCGCCTCCCGCTAAGGCTGTGTTGACACTGCAAATGGGGAACGACGGATTCACCGTTCCACCGGGCGCGCGGGATTATCGCGTCTCGGTGTGGGGCACGCTGCCGAATGACGCGCTCTTGCTGGGCTTCTTCCCGCACATGCACTTGCGCGGCAAAGCGTTCGAATATACTCGCATCGGCGCTAACGGACTGCCGGAAACGCTTCTCAAAGTGAGCCATTACGACTTCTACTGGCAGCTTTCCTACCGGCTGGCAACGCCGCTTTTACTGAAAAAGGGGACACGCCTCGAATGGGTGGCCTGGTTCGACAATTCGGCGAATAACCCGCGGAATCCGGACCCGTCCGCCGAAGTGGGCTACGGCCAGCAGAGCTGGGAAGAGATGATGATCGGGTTTTTCGACGTGGCCGTGCCGGCCGAAATGGGGAAGCCCGATTATTTTGTCCGCTAAAAGATGTATAGTGATTTCGATGCGGGAGGACTGAAACCTGATGAATCGTCGGCGATTTGTTACTGTTTCCGGAGCAGCCGCGGCCGCCAGCCTGGCCTCGAAACCTGTGTCCGCCGCGACTACGCCTCAGCGTGCGCTCATGAAACTGGGCTGTCAGAGTGCGCCCACCAATGAAACGCACCTGAAGTACTTCGCGCGCTACGGAGTCCGCAACATCTGCGGATACCCGGAGATCGCGGGAGATCGTATTTACGCCACCGTTGACGAACTTAAGCGGATGCGCGAGCTGGCGGAGAAAAACGGCATCACCGTGGATTGCACGGCACCGCCTTTTTTGGAGTCGAGTCATATCGACCGCGAGAAACACCCCGCCATCATGCTAGCGCAAAGCCCCGAGCGCGATCGCGATATCGAGTCACTGCAAAACATGATTAAGAATTGCGCGGCAGCGGGTATTCCGTGTATCAAGTACAACATGAGCCTGCTGGGCGTGATCCGCACCGAGGGCACCCCCGGACGCGGCGACGCCACCTACAGCACATGGCGTTTGAAAGAGGCGCACCCGAAGACCCCGCTGACGCGCGCCGGCAAGGTGAGCGCCGACATGGCGTGGGAACGGATCACGTATTTTCTGGACCGTGTGATTCCCGTCGCGAACGAATACAAGGTCCGCATGGCGTGCCATCCGCATGACCCGGGCGTGCCGCCTGAAGGCTATCAAGGCGTGGTGCGCGTGCTGGGAACTGTCGACGGATTGAAGCGGCTGGTCAGCATCAAAGAAAGCCCGTATCACGGCATCAATTTTTGCCAGGGGACGGTTTCGGAAATGCTGCAGAATCCGGGCGCGGAAATTTTCGATGTGATCCGCTACTTCGGGTCGCGCAAGAAGATTTTTAACGTCCACTTCCGCAACATCAGAGGCCGCCGCGACGATTTCGTCGAGGTTTACCCGGATGAAGGCGACGTCGATTTCGTCAAGGCCATTCAGGTGTACAAGGAAGTCGGCTATCCCTATCTGTTGATGCCGGATCATGTTCCGCATGCGGAGAACGATCCGGGTGGATTGCAGTCCTTCGCATATTGCTACGGATACATTCGCGCGCTGATTCAGGCAGCGGACCGAATTGCATGACAATAACAAAGGAGACCACGATGAAACCAGGAACCGAGTTTTCGCGACGCAGTTTTCTGACCTCCACTGGCGCGCTGGCGCTAGCTTCCCGCCTGACCGCCGCCAACAATGAAGAGAAAGCGCAGCTTCCCGTGATTCCCAAGCGCGTTGAGAAAGCGTTCAAGGTTCCCGGCATCAAGGAACCGAACGATCTCCAATTCGCCGCCGACGGCAATCTCTGGATTCTGGATCAGGTCGATCCCAACAAGGTTTTCAAAGTAAATCCCAAAGACGGTTCGGTCATCGATCAGGTCCAAACGGAATCCATGCACGGCAGCGGACTCACCTTCGGTAATGGTGCCTGGTGGATCGGTTCCACCAAGACCCTAAAGACGCTGAAGGTGGATCCCAAGACCGGCAAGACGCTGAAATCTTTCGACACTCCAGGATCGGGATTCTATGGCAAGGTAACGTCGCCTTCCGGCGCCCACGGCCTGAAATGGGTGGACGGCAAATATTGGATGGCGGTGCCTGCCTCCGGCAAGCTCTATTTGATGGAGCCTGAATCGGGACAGATTGTGCGCAGCATTCCGGCGCCGACGGTGCGGACGCACGGACTCGCCTGGGACAACGGCATGCTCTGGTGCGTGGGTTCTGACGAGCGCGAGATCTATAAATTGGATCCCAAAGACGGCAAGCTGCTGGCGAAGATTAAGTTGACTACGGAAGATCCCGTGCCGCACGGCCTCGATTTGCACCAAGGCGTCATGTGGTATTGCGACGCCGGAAGCAGCTGGGTCTGCAAGTTGGTATAAAGTATACGGCTACGGCCGTTTGTCTCCGGCCGCTTCAGGTTCCAAAGTCTGGCGGCTTTGCAGCCAGCGGGCGAGCAGCCAGCAGAGCAGCGCCCATACGGTGCCTGCCATCCAGCCCGCAAGTACGTCCGTGGGCCAATGCACGCCCAGGTACACACGGCTGATCCCGACTAGAACGGTGACCAACACCGCCCCCAGCAGAAAGTAAGCCTTCAAAAGCTTGCGCTCCTGGGAGCGGGCAAGCAGTGCTCCTAGGGCCAAGTAGGTGAGGGCCGAAAGCATCGAGTGTCCGCTAGGGAAGCTGGAATTGGATACATAAGCGGCATGGGGGACGATATCCGGCCGCGGGCGCTCGAATAGATCCTTGAGCAGCGTGGAAACAAGCGCTCCACTGCTCACTGATCCGAAGACGAACACCGCCATGTGATTCTGGCCGTTGAGGGCGAGGAACAGGCTTACGCCGACAGTCAGCAGTCCGAGCACCGTGATGCTGCCCAGCGCGGTGATATCGCGGGCGGCATCCTGAATGGAAGGCGGACCCAGTGGCTGAAGATCTCCACCGCGGCGCAGGGCAAGGAGCAGCGCCCGATCTAACTTACGGGTACCGCCTTCCATGACCTCGTCGGCGAGCTCGGCAAACATCCAGATGCCCGCCGCCAAGCCTCCGATCGCCAGCAGAATTCCCAATTCATGTCGGCCCAGCCAGGTCAGCGCGCGAATAAAGAAGTTGCGCTCCATGGTCTATTGTGCGCAGAGAATGCCGATGAGAGGGGGAAGGACGGACGTTAATGAACAAGTCG
>CAZDGT010000064.1:0-7556 GCA_964504905.1 uncultured Bordetella sp.
CGACACCGCACTGTGAGAACCTAAGAAATTGAAACGAATAACAGTTAACTGGTCGGGCCGCCGGGATTTGAACCCGGGACCTCTTGCACCCCAAGCAAGCGCGCTAGCCAGGCTGCGCCACGGCCCGAACTTCTGAGTGTAGCACCCGCAGTCGACGCAATCCAAGATTTTTGCGGTTTTGGATGTGTTCGAACTGGTATGATACCTGGACGATGGAGGAAACATCATGACAATTCGACGCTCGTATTTTGCGCTCGCTGCGCTGGCCGCCACGGCTGTGTTCGTGCACGCGCAAGGGGCACCCGATTTTTCGAAAGTTGAGATCAAGACGAACAAGCTGGCGAACAATCTGTACATCCTGGAGGGGCAAGGCGGCGCCATTGGTGTGCTCACTGGACCCGAAGGCGTGTTTATGGTGGACAGCCAGTTCGCGCCCTTGAGCGAAAAGATCGCGGCGGCGATCAAGCAGGTTTCCGGCGGTGCGCCGATCAAGTTCCTGGTCAATACGCATGTGCATGGCGATCACACCGGCGGCAATGAGAACTTCGGCAAGATGGGCGCCACCATCATCTCACGCCCCGAACTCCGCAACCGCCTGGCGCATCCAAATCCTGGCGCGAATGGCCAGCCCGGGATGCCCATGCCGGCCGCGGGCCTGCCGCTCCTGACCTACACCGGCAGCCTGACGATGCAGATGGACGGCGAGGAAGTGCGCGTGTACGCTATTCCCCGCGCACACACCGATGGCGACACCATCGTCCAGTTCGTAAACGCGGACGTGATCATGACCGGCGACTTCTACCGCTCGGTTCAGTTCGCCAATATCGATCGCGCCAATGGCGGCTCACTGCGCGGCCTGGAAGATGGTCTGGCCCGCGTAGCAGCTCTGTGTGGTCCTAACACCCGAGTGGTCCCGGGCCACGGCCCGATCGTCAATCGCGACGCCGTGGTAGCGCACCGCGATGTCGTCGTGGCTCTTCACAAAAAGATTGGGGACATGGTCAAACAGGGCAAGACGCTGGAGGAAGTGATGGCGTCGAAGCCGGCCGCGGAATTTGCGTCCCGCATCAAAGAGATCGGCACCACTGACGATCGCTTCGTCGGCCAGGTGTACGCCGAATTGAAGGCGAACTAGCCGGCTCAGGCGGCGGTCAGCGTAAGAATCAATTCTTCCATTACGATCCGGTCATCGGGCCGCGCGTCGCGAAGCGCGCGGTCCGCTTCATAGAGTTTTCCCACGGCTTTTTCCAGTTTGGTTTTCGAAAACGCACTCACTGTTTGCTCGATCTGCCGCGCACGCTCCGGCCACATGCGCGCGCCTAACTTGCCAAAGTGCGCCTGAATCTGCGCCGCATTGCGTAAGCCCGCTTCCCGCGCCACCAGCGCTGTACGAAACTGGGTTGCCAGGAAGGTGAGCGCAAGGGGCATGTACTCTCCTTCGCGGGCCAAAGTATCCAGAGTTTCAAGCGCGCGCGTCCGGTCATTGCGTCCCAGCGCCGCCACGAGAGCGAATATCGTTGTGGCTTGCGCGTCCGGGACCAGCGCCGCGATATCCTCGGCCGTCACTTTACGCCCGCCCCCTGTAAACAAAAACAATTTCTCGATCTCAAGCGCAATGCGCGAGGCATCACCACCTGTGGCGTCGAGCAGGAGCGCGAGCTCCGCCAAGCCCAATTGCAATCCGGCCGTCTTGGCAAGTGTCTGCGCCAATGATCGAACCGCCTCCGGTGCGAATGGACGAAACTCAACTTGACTGGGTATCCCCGCGAAAAACTTTTGGACCCGCTCCAGCTTGGCTTTGTCTTCCCCTTCAAAACCGTAGCGGCTGGATTCGAGCACGACGACGGTGCCCGGCGTAGGCTCGCGCAGATAGGCGGAAAGCGGACCGGTATCGCCCGATTCGCCAGTCTCGTCGGCTTCGGCAGCGGAAGCCGCGCGCCCGCGACGAAGAACTGCCTCCGCGCTGCCGATCCAAATGACACGGCGCGACGCAAACAATGACAGCGCCCGCGCGTCGTCCAGTGCAGCGGCCAGCGGGACTTCGCTCAGATCGACACGTGTCAATCCGCCTTCCCGATCTTCGGGCGCCGGGCCGAGCGCCACATCCAGCAAAGCCCGCCGGCAGCGCTCACGCTGGTAGGGCTCAGGCCCCAGGAATAGATACACAGGAGCAGGGCCGCTCTTTTGCAGGCTGAGAAGAAATTGGTCCGGAGTCACGTCTAGAAATTTTCCAAGATCGCGGATACCACGTCGCGTGCCGTTTGCTGGCTGGCACGTGCCAGCGCCGAGTCACTCTCCTCGAAAAATGCAGTAGCGTCAATCGCGATCTGATAACGCTCACGCAATTCGAAGTTCGGCCGGCTGAATAGGACCTTGCCGGTCGCACGCTCCGTCAAATTCAGGCTTAAGGTCACGTGCACTTCGACGGCGCTGGCGCGGCTGGTGGCCGGATCGTAAACGGTCGGAAACGAAGTGTAGCCCAAGACCGAGCCTTCAAGTACCGCATCCGCTTCGCTGGCTTGGGGCACAATGCGATACCGGGTGCGTGAAATAAACTCGCGCGTTATCGCCTCGGAAAGTTGATCGGTCAACTTATAGCGCGTTGTCACATTGCTGAATGCCGGGATGGCGATGGTATGCACCGTCGCCGGAAGCAATTCCGCGTGGCCGCCCGTGTGGTATCCGCAAGACGATACCAGCAAAACCAGACTGGCTGTGGCCACGCCAAACATTCTCATCGCAGGAATCCTTTCGCCACAGCCAGAGCATTTTCGGCCGCGAGCCGCAGGTTGTCCGACACCATCCAGATCCAGCAAGCCCGCGGATGATTCGGATCAATGGCAATAGCGCCCACGCTCAGCCCGCTCATTCCGGCGATATTCACGTTGTTGGGGGGATCGTCGGGGCGCACGTCGAAGCCCGCGGCAGCCAGCCCGCCACTTAGGGCAACAGGGCCGGGATTTTCGTCAAATTCCACCCATATTGAGAAACTATGGCCGTGGAATACCGGCGCCTGAATCAGGCGCAGCGAAGGCATTGGTATCGCGGGATACAAGGCGAGCAACGAGGCCACGTGCCGGAGAATACGTTCTTCCACACCCTCCAGCGGCTCAAGGGCTTCTTCGCCATAACGAGCAAGCAGGTTGAAGCCAAGCTGCGCGTCGAATACGTCCATCTTCAATTTCTGGAAAGAGAGCACGCCCACGGTCTGCTGGCGCAGCTCGTCCAACCCCTTCTTGCCTCGCTCACTGGCCGGCTCGAAGGCATGAATGATGGATTCCCGCACCGGGGCAATCTTCGACAAGCTGGTAAGCAGCATCGCGCACGCAATGGCCGCCGGATGCGCGATCACGGGAATTAGGCCGGGCTCCGGCAGCGAACGCGTCGGTTCAGCCGAAGGAGCCCGCAAGCGCGCATGCGGCTGATCTTCGAGAGCGCCCGTTAGATCGATCAATACCGGTCCGTCGGCGGGATTCAGCTTCAGCGCGCGCCGGCTGGACGCTTCCGACCCTGCCAGGAATGCCACCTTCGATCCGGTCAGGCTCTCGACCGTGAGCGGCACCAACGCCAGCACTTCTTCGTCATCGGCGCCGAGCATGGCAGCGTTCTCCGCCGCCGCGGAAATCAGTTCGATACGCGGCGCGGGCTTCCCTTGTTCCAGCAACTCGCGCAATTCTTTCGCCAGCAGGCTGTCGCCGCCCACCAGCGCTACACGGGAACGAACTGCTTTCTCAGCCAACCTGGTGCTCCGGTTCTTGCGGAGGCTGGGCTTGCGGACGCAGACGCCGCCGCACGGCTCCGCCAATCCGAATCGCGATGCCAACGCCCACATAACTGATAGCCAAAATCAGCAGCACCGGCTGCGAGAAATTCCAGATCAGGAAAATCAGCACACCCATCAGGATGATGCTGAGCGGCGAGCGCGGGTGCGTGAGGCTTAAATCTTTGAAGCTGGGATAGCGCCAAGTACTCACCATTAGGAAAGACAGGAGTCCCAAGAACGCCAGCCACAGCGCCGAAATCACCCAGTTCTGAATAGGCGCGCTGCCTGCCGCGTAAATAACCGCCACTGCGGCGGACGCCCCCGCGGGAATAGGCAAGCCCACAAAGTACTTGCGGTCTGGCCGGCCGGGATTCTTAGGAATCGGGTTCTTCTGAATATTGAAGCGTGCCAAGCGCGCCGCCCCACACAGCAGAAACAGAAACGACATGCAATACCCGGCGCGATGCAGATACTCCAGAATCCTGGGATCAACAGAGGGATCGACAAACTGCACACCCCAGGCGAATCCCAACACGGCGGGCGCAATGCCGAAAGTGACAGAATCGGCCAGCGAATCCATCTCCTTGCCGAATTCACTGACGGTGTTGGTCATGCGCGCGATACGCCCGTCCAGGCCATCCAGAAAAACCGCCACGCCAATCGCGATGGCAGCGTTCTGAAAACGGTGCGGCGCGGATGCTGCGTCGCTGATCATCGCCATCGATCCCTGAAAGGATTCGATCAAAGCGTAAAAACCCAGGAACACATTGCCCGCAGTAAACATGGTGGGCAATGCGTAGGCGGCGCGGCGCGGACGGCGATCGGGCGACCGCGGATCGATCAGCCGGTCCCGCCAAGACTGGTTGCTCATGCGGCGCCTCTAAGCCGGGCCAAGACGCCCGATCCGCCGGTTACTCTCTCGCCGGCCTTTACCAGAACTTCCCACTCCGGCCCCAGAAATACGTCCATGCGCGAGCCGAATTTCATGAGTCCGATGCGCTGACCCGTCTCGACCACGTTGCCGGCCTGCACATAACAAAGAATGCGGCGCGCGATCAACCCGGCAATCTGCTTAAACACCACGCGTGTGGGCTGCCCTGCGATAATTCCATCGACTGTGATCACGTTTTGCTCGTTGGCATCGCTCGCGTCCTCTTTGCTGGCCACCAGGAACTGACCCTTCTTATAGGACACGGACACAACCTTCCCCCCGATGGGTGTCCGGTTCACATGCACGTCGAATACATTGAGGAAGATGCTGATGCGGAGTCCGCCAGCGTCGTCCGGCTTCACCGCGACCACTTTTCCATCGGCGGGCGACACGGCGTAAGGCCCTGCGGGAATTTCCCGATCCGGATCGCGGAAAAAGTTTAGGCAGAAGGCCGCCAGAAGGTAGAATGGAACCGCGAACGGCCAGCTTAATAGCCAGGTCACCACCGCCCCGGCCGCACCGAGCCCCAGCGCGTAATAGATGCCGTAGGAAACCATTTCCAGTTCCTATTGTCGCATTGCAGGACAGGTTGGCATGCAGTAAGCGGCCTACTTTTTCATCAAAACGTCATCGGGAATTGCGACACGCGTCGGCGTCTGACGCAGATTCGCCGAGAAGGTATTTTCGTCTCCCGCGGTTCGAACCCAAATGGTTTGCGGAGGTCCCTTGGCAAACTGCACCTCCACCG
Organism: uncultured Bordetella sp.; assembly: GCA_964504905.1. Lineage (GTDB taxonomy): Bacteria > Acidobacteriota > Terriglobia > Bryobacterales > Bryobacteraceae > Palsa-187. The sequence continues at coordinate 5,443 of CAZDGT010000064.1, forward strand.
GCGTATCCAGCGCGAAGTCATCGCCGGCGCCGGATTGGTCCACCGAGCCCGAGAGTTTTACGGAGGGTGCAACGCCAGCGAGGGTATAGCGCAGTTTTAGCGCTGGAACGCCCGTCCCGTACACCCAATTCTCAAAAAAGGTATCGATGACCTCGGGCCGCAGACCGGCCGGGCGAAGTTCGCGCGCCAGAGCCTGAAAATCCGCTGTCGTCACCGTTTTGAACTCGTAGCGGCGCCGCAATTCGGCAAGCAGCTTGAAGAACGCTCCGTCACCCACACGGCGTCGCAGCATGTGCAGAATCCAGGAACCCTTTCCGTAGGTAATAACGCGCCACGCACCGCTGTTTGGCAAGCCCTCAAGACGCCCTCCCCACACAATGGGGCCCGCCGATTCATAGACGGCGCCCTCCGGATTTTTGCTCAACAACTCTGTGCGATAACCATCAAGCGCTTCCTGCAATTCCTTCACGCCCTTCTTTTTCTCAAGCCACAAGAGCGAAGAATAATTTGCCAGCGCCTCCAGCAGCCACTCATCTTCACTATGCTGCGTCGAGACGACACTGCCCCACCATTGATGCGCCACCTCATGAGGCACCATCAGGTCAGAAAACAACACACGTTCGCGGGCGGTGCGCAGCGCTGCGGGCCGGGATACCGCGTCCAGATAGGCGAAGGTGGACAGATACACCAACCCGGGGAACCCCTGCCCAAAAGTTCCGGGAATGGGCGCCACGGTCAGCTTATTCGTCACAGGTGGCCCAAACAAGGCGCTGAAAAATTCCAGAGATGCCGCCACATCTTTCGCCACCGCGCCCAATCTGGCCAGTGGATCCGGCGATGCCGAGACTACCGGCATCTGCGGCGGCAATCGGGGACCGCGCAACTGGAACGGCGACGGCGGAGACGGACTCACAGGGTTCGCCATCACGACAGGGGGGCGGAGAGATTCATCCAGGTTGCGGTTCCCGTACACTTCGAAACTCACGCCCGCCGCTGTGCCGGTCACTTTTTCATAGACACCCAGGTTGAATCCCGCCGCGCGAACCGCCACCGTCGTGCGGCGGCGCGTGATGCGCCAGTCGCCGTCGGTGCGGTCCTCTATCGAATCCCCGGCTGCCACCAGCGTCAAGCGCTTGGGATAGCGAAATCCGAGATCGTATGTCGCGAACTGTCCAGCCACGTGCGGATACCAGGATCCGCGGGCGCTGACGAAGTACACACCATCGCCGCGGGTTGAAATCACGTTGCCCTGATGTTGAAACTCAAACTCATGCACGCTGCCGGGCGGAAGCGGCGAGGAAGCCACGGCCAAGAACTCAACCTCTTGCACTCCTCCTGCGATTCGGCCCCGTTCCGATTCATCGCGCATCAGCTCGGCCGGCGCACCGTCAATCCGCACACCGCTCACCTGCATCGCGCGGGCGATTTCAAACGGAAAGACGCGAACCGGATCTTTCCCGGTGCGTAGAGTGACGCGCGTCACCGCGCTTACTCCCATATCGTTGTCGATTTGCGTGTCAATGCGGTACTGAGAGAGAGTAAACTCCGGTTCCGCGCCAGCACCTGTCGGAGGCCCTCCTCTACCGGGCGAAATCCGCCTGGGAATAAAGTCCATCCATAAGTTGAGCACGTCATTGCCGTCGCGCTGGACCTTCTGCCGCACAATCATGCGATGATTGGCACGGGCGTCGGAAAGCATGTCGAAATTCCCCAGAGACTTTCCGCTGACGGCGAAAAAGGCCATCCCCATCTCTGTGGGCCGGTAAGCCCACAAATCGGCCACCAGACGCATCTGCATAGGGGTGGCGACATTGGTCACCACCGAGCTCCACCTCTCGGCCAACAGCGCTCCCATCTCCGGCGCCTTCTTAGCCGAACCTTGCTCATCGAGCGCGTCCCGCAGCCGCGCCATGGAGCCGTCCGTCAAAACCATCAAGATGGTGCTCACGTGTTCGTCCAAATTGGGTGATTGCGTGAACCCGGCCAGCGATTGCCGCTCGCTGGGCGTTGGTGGAATCACAATCACTTCGCCATCGCCACCTTCGACGTCGGTCGTGAAAATCGCCGATAGCCGCACGCCCAACACGGGCTTCGAAAAAATCAAATAGCCGTCG
>CAZDGT010000065.1:0-17155 GCA_964504905.1 uncultured Bordetella sp.
GAATGCATCTGGACCGCCTAGGCGTCTCGCAGCCTGAACTCGCTGAGTTCTGCCGCCGTAACCACGTCCGGAAGTTGGCGATCTTCGGTTCTGCGTTGACGGAGAGGTTCAAGGAATCAAGCGATATCGATATTCTCATCGAATTCGAACCTCACTATCGGGTAGGCGATCTGCTTATGGCGGCGATGGAACGCGAGCTTTCCGCTCGATTCGGGGGACGGACCATCGACCTGCGGACGGCCCCAGAACTAAGTCGTTACTTTCGCGATGAAGTAGTAAAGACGGCCTGCGTCCAGTATGCCGCCCAATGACTTGGTTCGGCTGCCGCACAAAATGCGAACGGCATTCTTCCTCATTCTCTCCGCCAGTTGCATGCTTGCACAACCTAAACCTCCAGCGCTCCTGCAAGATGCGCTTCGGAAACTCCCGGGTATCGATGTGCTAGAGCCTTCCTTGGTCAGGTTGCCGGGCGGGTCTACCGCTGACGATCTCAAGCGTGATGGTTATTGGCATCCGTGGATCGTCGGGGATCTCGACCGTGACGGACTTCCGGATGTGGTTGCCGCGGTCGTGAAACGAACGTCAGCCGGCACGCAATATGGAGTTCTGGCTGTGCATGCCCGCACGCCTACGCAGTTCCACTGGGTGGTGCGGTTGGATACGACGGCGATCAACAGCGTCGCCGTCGGCGGATTCCAAGGGCCCGACGCGGTGACACCATTGTATTGCTACGAATGCGATGGGAATCCGTGGTTCCGATGGTCGGGACGATACTACGAGCCTGAATTCTACGCGGTCGGTGACCGCATTCAGATCGATGTGGAAGAAAATAGCAAAACCGCGAACTTATATGTGCTGCCGAGCCGCGATGCGAGAAAACCAATCGCAGTAAAGGAATGCACTGGAGCGAAAGTCCTGAGCTTCCGCGGAACTTCTTACGATGCTCGTTGGTATTTTGTGGAATTGCTTATTCCGAAGCCCGTGCGCGGATGGATTCCGGCTGAAACCGCCCGGATCAAAGGCGACTGCTATGTGGACGGCCAGTGACGAATGCTTCTAGCTATTCCGCTCTATCCGCCAACACCCTCACGTGATTGTTGCGGACTTCGACGAACCCACCGGTGATATGGAAGCTCTGCGTCTGGCCGCCTAGAGTCACGGAGAGCGTGCCGTCGGCGAGTTCGCTCAGCAGCGCGGCGTGTCCCGGCAGGATGCCCATATAGCCGTCCTTGCCAGGAATTTGTGCTGAATCTGCTTGCTGCTGCAGCACCAGCTTTTCCGGCGTCGCGATTTCGATTTTAAAGGTGTCGGCCACGGAAGGTTAGCCCTTCTTCTTCATCTCGTCCCAGGTCTCGAGCACGTCGTCGATCGAGCCCTTCATGTAGAATGCCTGCTCCGGAATCTCGTCGTGCTTGCCCTCCACGACTTCCTTGAAGCTGCGCACCGTGTCGGCCACCTTCACGTACTTACCCTTCAAGCCCGTGAACGCCTCAGCCACCGTGAATGGCTGCGAAAGGAAGCGCTGGATCTTGCGCGCGCGCGCCACCGTCGCCTTGTCTTCGTCTGACAATTCATCGACGCCCAGGATCGCGATGATGTCCTGCAGGTCTTTATAACGCTGCAGAATCTGTTTCACCTGCTGCGCAACGTTGTAGTGCTCCTCGCCGATGACTCTTGGGTCCAAAATGCGCGAAGTCGAAGCCAACGGATCCACTGCGGGATAAATGCCCAGTTCCGAAATCGACCGCGACAGGTTCGTTGTCGCGTCTAAGTGAGCGAAGGTCGTCGCGGGAGCCGGATCGGTATAGTCGTCGGCGGGCACGTAAATCGCCTGCACCGATGTGATCGAACCGTTCTTAGTCGAGGTGATTCGTTCTTGCAGATCGCCCATTTCCGACGCCAGGTTGGGCTGGTATCCCACGGCGCTCGGCATGCGGCCTAGCAGCGCCGATACTTCCGAACCCGCCTGCGTGAAACGGAAAATGTTGTCGATGAACAGCAGCACGTCCTGATTTTCTTCGTCGCGGAAATACTCGGCGACGGTCAGTGCCGTCAGCGCCACTCGCAGACGCGCCCCTGGAGGCTCGGTCATCTGCCCGTAGATCAGCGCGCACTTCGATTTGCGCCAATCTTTGGGATCGATAACGCCGGATTCCTGGAACTCCAACCAAAGGTCATTTCCTTCGCGCGTGCGCTCTCCGACGCCTGCGAACACAGATACGCCGCCGTGCTTCTGCGCCAGGTTGCTGATCAGCTCCTGAATGATCACCGTCTTGCCAACACCCGCGCCGCCGAACAATCCGATCTTGCCGCCCCGCAAATATGGTTCGAGAAGATCGACAACCTTAATGCCGGTCTCGAACATCTGCAGCTCGGTCGCCTGCTCATCGAAAGCCGGCGCCTGGCGATGAATCGGATAGCGCTTGGCCGTATTCACGGGACCCATTTTGTCCACCGGTTCGCCGATCACATTCAGCACGCGGCCCAGCGTTTCCTTGCCCACCGGCACGGTCACTGGCTCGCCCAAACTCTCGGCCTTCATGCCGCGCACCAGGCCGTCGGTCGGTTGCAGCGCGATGGTGCGCACACGGCCCTCACCGATATGCTGCGCCACTTCGCAGATGATGTCGATGGGGTCGGGTACCGCGAAGCCCTCGCTGGTGATGCGGATCGCCGTGCGAATGACGGGAATCTGTCCCTCGGGAAATTCAACGTCCACGGCCGGCCCGGCCACCTGAATCACTTTTCCGACTACGCTCATATAGAAAACCTCGCTCTAATCCAGCGCCGCCGCGCCGCTCACAATCTCGATAATTTCGCGCGTGATACTCGCCTGGCGCACGCGATTCATATACAAAGTCAGCTTGTCGATCACGTCGGACGCGTTGGAACTCGCCGCATCCATCGCCGTCATGCGCGCGGCATGCTCGGCCGCCACCGATTCGAGCAGCGCGCGGTATACCTGCAGCTTGATGTAGCGCGGCAACAGCGTGCCCAGCAGTTCTTCCGGCTTCTGCTCGTAAATATAGTCCACCTGCTCGGCCGATTTCGGTACTTCCATTGGCAGCACGCGCGTCTCCGAAAGCGTCGGCGCTACTACACTCTTAAACTCGTTGACGAACATGTAGACCGCATCGATCTCGCCGCTTGCAAAGCGCTCGATGATAGCGTCGGCGATTCTCTCGGCATACGCCAAGTCCAGCGCGCGCATCATGTCCAGATGCTCCCCGGAGATCCGCGCCGCGCGCTTGCGGAAATAATCGCGCCCTTTACGGCCGATCAACTCGAAGCTCAACTCGGCGTCCTTGTGCTCGTTGACGAAGCGCTGAGCCATCTTCAGAAGATTGGCGTTGAATCCACCCGCCAAACCACGATCTGCCGTTACCACTACCGCGAGAATCTTTTTTTCGGGACGAACCGCCAGCAGCGGATTTCCGCCGGCATCCGGATTCTGGCTCGCCGCCGCCGCGACATTGGCCAGCATCTCACCCAGCATCTTCGCGTAGGGCCGCGCGGCCAACGCACGCTCCTGCGCTTTACGCAAACGTGCAGCCGAGATCATCTTCATGGCTTTGGTGATCTGCTGCGTGTTGCGTACCGAACGGACGCGCCGCCGGATGTCGATCAGACTCGGCATGTTACTTTGACTTTTGTTCCTGCACGAAGCGCGCCTTGAATTCGCCAACGGCCGCCGTCATCTGGCCCTTCAGCGTGTCATCCAGCGCTTTTTTCTCGCGAATAGTCGAGAGCATGCCGGGATGCGCATTCTCCACAAATTTGAACAGGCCTTCTTCAAAGGCCCGGCATTGGTCGAGAGCCAGGTCGTCCAGGAACCCTTCGGTGCCCGCGTAAATAATCAGCACCTGCTTTTCAACCGGCACCGGCGAATACTGCCCTTGCTTCAGGATTTCCACCATGCGGCTGCCGCGCGTAAGCTGCGCGGTCGAGGTCTTATCCAGATCCGAGCCGAATTGCGCGAACGCCGCCAGTGCACGATACTGCGCCAGGTTCAGACGCAGGCTTCCAGCCACCTGCCGCATGGCTTTGATCTGCGCGTTGCCGCCGACGCGGCTGACGGAAATACCCACGTTGATCGCCGGACGAATATTGGAGTTGAACAGATCCGATTCCAGATAGATCTGGCCGTCGGTGATCGAAATCACGTTGGTCGGGATGTACGCCGAAACGTCGCCTGCCTGGGTTTCGATAAACGGCAGTGCGGTCAGCGAACCGCCGCCCTTTTCCGCTGACAACTTCGCCGCACGCTCTAGCAAACGGCTGTGAAGATAGAACACGTCGCCGGGGAACGCCTCGCGTCCCGGAGGACGCCGCAGCAGCAGCGAAATCTCACGATACGCCGCCGCGTGCTTGGAAAGATCGTCGTAAATGCACAGCGCATGCCGGCTGCTGTCGCGGAAATACTCGCCGATCGCGCATCCCGCATACGGAGCTAGATACTGCATCGGAGCAGGATCGGACGCGGTCGCCGCTACCACGATCGAATACTCCATCGCGCCGTAGTCTTCGAGCGTCTTCACTACCTGCGCCACGGTCGAACGCTTCTGCCCGATCGCCACGTAAATGCAAATGACGTCGCCGCCCTTTTGATTGATGATGGCGTCGAGCGCCACCGTGGTTTTGCCAGTCTGGCGGTCGCCGATGATCAGCTCGCGCTGGCCGCGCCCGATCGGAATCATCGCGTCGATAGCCTTGATGCCGGTCTGCATCGGCTCTTTCACCGGCTGCCGATCTACAACGCCGGGCGCGATGCGCTCGATGGTGTTATACGCCTTAGCCTCAATCGGACCCTTACCGTCGATCGGCTTGCCCAGCGCGTCGACGACACGCCCGATCATGGCTTCGCCCACGGGGACGCTCATGATGCGTCCGGTGCGCCTGACTTCATCGCCTTCCATGATGGCCGAGTATTCGCCCAGCAGCACCGCGCCCACCTGATCTTCTTCCAGGTTCAGTGCAATGCCCGAAACGCCGCCCTTGAACTCGATTAGTTCGCCGGCCATGACGTTCTCCAGGCCGTAAATACGCGCGATTCCGTCGCCCACCGAAATCACCGAGCCGGTTTCAGCGACGTTGACCGCCTTCTCGTAGTTCTCGATCTCCTCGCGCAACAGGCGCGAGATTTCATCCGCCCGAATCTGAGCCATAGTTCCTTTTTAGATACCGGGAGCCTACTGGCTCCCTAGTTTTACCCGCAGACGGTCCAACTGCCCGCGGACGCTGCCGTCATACACCGTGGAGCCCACCTTAGCCACCACGCCCCCAACCAATGCGGGATCGGTAGTGTACCGTAGCTTGGCCTTCTTCCCTGCCAACCGCGAAAGCTGGGCTTCGAGCGCCGCGCGTTGCGACGCCGTCATGTCCTGCGCGCTCGAAACGTCCGCCCGCACGAAGCCCGAACGCTCATCCGCTAAATTCTCAAACGCCTCAACGATGGACTTGAGTTGCAGTACCCGCCGGTGGTCGATTACCACAAAAAGAAAATTGCGGACCTGCGCTGATACATTCATGGGAGCTAACAGCCGGGCGACAACCGCTCGCTTCCGCGAAGGCGTTACCGCCGGCGAAGCCAGCGCGTTTCTGAGTTCGCTGGACGACTCAATCATTTCGTCCACGGCCCGCAGTTGTGTCGCGACCTGGGCGGAATCCGTACTCACCACGTCGGCAAGTGCTTTGGCATAGCGCGCTGCCACTACGGAAATCATTTAGCTCTTCGACTCCCGTTCGAGATCCTGGATGAAAGCATCCACCAGTCCTTGCTCTGTCGCGGGATCCATGCGCGCGCGCACTCGCTGCTCCGCCAAGTCCAGCGAAAGCTTAGCGGCATAGCTCTTCAGCTCGCGGCGAGCAAGTTTTCCGGACATTTCGATATCTTGCTGCGCTTGGATTTCCAGGCGCGCGATCTGAGCGGCTGTTTCCTGGCGGATGCGCTCGCCTTCATGTTGCATTTCGGCCTTGGATTCCACTCGGAACCGTTCGATGTCGGCTCCTAACGTTCGAGTCCGCGCTTCCACTTCGGCGGCACGCTTGTCGGCGTCTTCTTTGATAGCGCGCGCTTCCGCAATTCCCTTTTGAATCTCGTCCGTGCGCGACTTGAAGATCGGCGGCAGCAGTTTGGCCAGCAAGTAGCCCAATCCTATTCCCAGGATGACGAAGTTGGCCCACTTCCAACCTGCACCAGGTTCGAGTGATGTTTCACCTTCCTGGGCACTCAGTAAAACTGCACCGGCGCACAAGAGCATCGCGAGGGATGCAGCTCGCTTCATTACGCTCTCCTCGCCAGAACCGCTGTAGCGATCTGGTCGGCCAGCGAGCCGGCCGCTTCGCTCAAACTCTGTCGGGCCGCCAAAATTTCAGCCGCCATCTGTTCCTTGGCCGCATGGATGGTCTGCGCAGTCCGCTCGCGGGCGCTGGCCACTTGGCCCGCTTGATCCGTCAGCCATTGCCGCCGAGTCTCTTCCTGCTCACGATAAACTTCAGCGCGAGCTTCCCGCATTTTCGCTTCGTATTCCTGGACTCTGCGCTCCGCGTCTTTCAGGCTCTTCTGGGCAGCGTGGCGGGTTCCCGCTGTCAGTTCGTCGCGCTGTTTCAGCAGTCGGGCCAGCGGCCCGAACAGCATCATCTTCAGGTAAAAGTATAGGAATAGCAGCAGGACAACCGTCGGGACGGATTTCAGCAGTATCCCAGCGAGTGCATGCAGAGTCTGTTCCATCAGATTGTTTGGTAGGGAACGGAACTTACTTCAGACAGACGTTTACGACGACGCCACCCGAAAAATTACGGTACCACGAGAATTGCACTGCGGTCAACTTTGGAAGGGGTACTGCGGGCGCGGCGGCTGACCGATTCGAATTCCAACGGAGCTGACCGCTAGCGGTCAACTAACAGCCGCCACAAAAATAAAACCCCGCGCGACACCAAGGTCGCGCGGGGCTTAACTGTCCGTTGGAAACTGAAGCTTAGCGATGGTCTGGGCGGCCGTCATGGTCTCGGTCGTCGCGCCATCTATCGCGATCCCATCGATGGTCATGGTCAAACCGTCCACGGCCACCCTCCCAATAACCTTGGTAGAACATTCCGCCATCGTATCGCGGCCCAATCCACCGGGCACCGGCGTACGGAGGCCGCGTCCAGTAGCCATTGTGCCAGCGGTAGCGGCGTCCGTCGGGATACCAATAACCATCCACCCAGAAATAGCCAGGCCCTGGCGCCCGTGGTCGAACCCGCACTACTCGCGGAGCAGGCGGCGCTCCTATCCTAATTCCGACAGATACCTGAGCTCCAAATCCTAGCCCCGCAGTCAAAACTAAAGCTGCCAATAGTTTTTTCATTTTTTTCTCCTGATAAAATCGTCCCGTCTCTACAGCTTGTGTAAGCACACCACGATCCAAAGCTTAAATCTTTGAAAAGATTAAGGAATAATGAGCTGACCGGTAGTTCTTACGGGTCATCGCACAGCGCCACTGCAGGGATTAGCGGCGGTACCCGAAGGCATTGCCTCGTCCGACTCGGAATCCAGCACGGCCGAAATCACGCCTGAAACCGCCGACATATCCGCCGCGATAGAAGCCTGGAGCATAGCCGGAACGGAACGGTCTCACATAGCCTCGCGGAGCCCAAAATCCTCCCACCCAAACTCCGTAGGGGTTATAGTAGCCGTTCGTCCAGAAATAGCCCGGTCCGGGATAAGGCGGTCTGTACACCACAGGCGGAGGCGGATAGTAAGCTGGCCCAACACCGATCCCAATCGAGACTCGGGGCTGTGCGCTAGCCGGAGTGGCCGTGAAGAGCAGCCCCATCAGCATCAGCGCGCCCGCTATCACCGCTATTCCCATCCGATTCTTTTTCATGATTGCCTCCTTCATCCACTCGGCATAAATGCAACTGGTATGCCAGAGCTAAGCAATTGAAAATAAGTTGCCTGTCGGATAGCGGATGGCCGACTCCAACCGTCCGTGGTGGATTTCGGCCAGAGCCAGCTCACTTCACCAGGCGCGAGAGGACGGGCCCGCCGATCGCGAGCAGCAACACATAGGCCGCAGCTAACGGCCCTAACCTGGGTTCGATGGCGGCTCCCAACCCCGCAATCACGATCGAGAACTCCCCGCGCGCTACCAGCGCCACGCCCGCGCGCCAGCGCCCTTTGGAAACGATGCCTTTTCGCCGGGCCGCCCAGTATCCGGTAGCAATCTTCGTAAGCGCGGTGCAGACACCCAGAATCAGCGCTGCTGGAAGTACGGGAACCAAACTTGCCGGATCGATTTCCAAGCCGAAGAAAAAGAAAAATGTCGCGGCGAAAAGATCGCGTAGCGGGGCCAGCAAGCGCTGAGACTGCGCCGCAATGGGTCCGGAGAGCGCGGTGCCCACCAAAAAAGCGCCGATGGCTGCCGAGACATGCAGCCGTTGCATGAGACCCGCCACCAGCAGCACCGTTCCTAAGATCGAAAGCAGGATCACTTCGTCGGATTGATGCGAAGCGAAACGGCTGAGCCGCTGCCCGTAGCGGATAGCGACATACAGCACTGTGGAGACCAGCGTGATCGCAATCGCAACCGAGGTCGCCATCACCGGGACTGTCCCGCCTGTGATCAAAACCGCGATCAGGGGCAAGTAAGCCGCCATTGCCAGATCCTCCAACACCAGAATGGACATGACCGCTGGTGTTTCGGGGCAATCCAAGCGTCCGGCGTCGGCCAGGATTTTCGCGATCACTCCTGAAGATGAGATGTAAGTGACGCCGCCCAAAAGCACCGACGCCAGAGGGTTCCAGCCCAGCAGATAGCCGGCAATCAAACCTGGCGGAAAATTCAGCAGCAAATCCACCAGCCCCGCTGGTAACCCGGTCTGCAACTGTTCCTTCAATTCTTCGCCGGTGTACTCCAGGCCCAACATGAACAACAGGAGGAGCACGCCGATTTCACCACCGACGTGAATGAATTCCTGGCTCAGTGGCAGAGGGGAAAGTCCGCCTTCACCAAAAGCCAAACCCGCTATCAGATAAAGCGGAATCGTCGAAAAACCAAGACTGCTGGAAATGCGGGCCAGCACCGCCAGTCCAACGATAGCCAGACCCAGCTCAATGAATAAGAGAGAAATGTCGCTGGGCATTCAACCTGGTTAGGACGCGGCCTGGGAATCTGCTTCGGCGGGCTGCGCGTTGAGTATCTTCACGCGCGCAATGCGGTTCCGATCCATGGACTCCACCAAAAACGTGCGACCGTCATGAATCACCGACTCGCCCGCCGCCGGAATGTAGCCGAACTGGTGCAGCAGAAATCCCGCAAGCGTCTCAAAGCCAGCGTCACCGGGAAGCTCGATGCCGTACTGCGAACTCAAATCGCGGATATTGGTGCTGCCATCGAGTTCCACCACCGGCGCGCCCGCCACCGGCAGGGGACGCCGCACATCGTGCTCATCGGCGATTTCGCCGAACACTTGTTCCAGAACATCTTCGAGTGTCACTAGGCCAGTGAAAGTTCCGAATTCGTCCACCACCATGGCAAGGTGAGTGTGCTGCTCCCGGAATTCCTCGAGCAACTGATGCAGCGGCTTGGTCTCCGGCACGACCAGCGGTTTGCGAATATACGGACGAAGACGGAACGGGCGCGGTTGCCGGCCCCGGTCCGCGGCAGACTTGCGTTCCTGCCATGCGCGCACCAGGTCTTTGTAGTGAAGAACGCCGACGATGTGTTCCGGACTGCCCTCGTACACCGGCATCCGTGAGTATTTGTGCTGCAACGTCAAACGCAGTAACTCGTCCAAGCCGGCGTCAACAGAAACCGAAACGATTTGGCGGCGCGGCGTCATAATCTCGCGTGCGTTCACTTCCTTCAGCTCCAAAAGCTTGTTGATGGCGTCTTCTTCGAAGCTCTCCAGATGGCCCGCATGGCGGCTAGATTCGACTATGAACCTCAGTTCCTCCGGGGAATGTCCTCCACCTCCGTGTTCGCCGCGCAACCCCAGCAGATGGGATAGAGCGCCTGACGTTTGTTCGATCACGTATACGAAGGGCGCCGACACGCGCCGGAATATGAGCAGCGGCGTGGCTACGAGCAAGGCCAGCTTGTCGGCTTTTTCTAGCGCCAGGTTCTTAGGCACCACTTCGCCGATCACCACATGCACGAAGCTGATCACCAGAAACGCCGCAGCGAAACTCAATCCATGGAGCCACGGTAGCAACGCCGCTTGAGACGCGATCCACGGCTGGAACCAGGAAAGCAGGATCTGGTAAACGGTATCTTCGCCGGCCCATCCCAATCCCAGGCTAGCCAGCGTGACGCCGACCTGAGTGGCGCTGAGCAGACGCCCCGGGTTGGCGAGCAAGCCAAGAGCGGCGCGGGCGGAAGTGTTTCCCTGCTCGGCGAGTTCTTTCAGGCGCGACCGGCGGACCGACACCAGCGCCACCTCGGCAGCGGCGAAGAAACCGTTTAGCGCGACGATGACAACCAACAGAATGAGTCGCAGAGACATGGGCGCTGAAGTCGATTCGCTACAATCAGAGCAGTGAGCATTCCCGAAAACGCGCACGACGTACCGCGGCCGGTGCGCGCTTCGCTCCTGCTACGAGTGCTCAATTTGAGCATAGCGGTTTTGCTGATCGCTCTTCTGGCGGCGGCCTACTGGTACGCCTGGCGGCCTTTACCACAGACCTCGGGCGAAATCAGCGCGCCTATCTCGGCGGAAGGCCGCATCGCCCGGGACGCACGCGGCGTGCCGCATATCCAAGCCGCCTCATGGCAAGACGCCATTTTCCTGCAAGGATATGCCATGGCTCAGGACCGCCTGTGGCAGATGGACGGCCTGCGCCGGCGCGCAGCAGGAGAGCTGGCCGAAATCGTGGGCCAGGCGGCAGTCGAATCGGATCAGGAAGCCCGCCGCATGAACCTGCGCCGAATCGCGGAAACACAGGCGCGCGCCTTAAAGCCGCCGGAAAGAGCTGTATTGGCGGCCTTCGCACGTGGCGTGAATTACTTTATCGAAACGCATCGCGACCGCTTGCCCTTGGAGTTCACGTTGCTTCGCTACGATCCCCGTCCGTGGAGTCCGAGCGACTCCTTGCTCGCTGGACTGGAGATGTACCGAACTCTCAGCAACAGTTGGCGCAACGAGTTGCTCAAGCAAAAGATGCTCGAAGCAGGCGATCGCGCCAAAGTGGAGTTTCTGTTCCCCGTGCGTACGGGACAAGAACCGCAGCCCGGTTCCAACGCCTGGGCGGTAGCGGGATCCCGCACTGCGAGTGGCAAACCGATCTTGGCGAACGATCCGCACCTGGAATTTTCCATCCCCTCGCCGTGGTACCTGGTACATCTGACGGCGCCAAGCTTGAACGTGACGGGGGCGACGATCATTGGACTGCCGGCAGTGATCATTGGCCACAACGATCGCATCGCCTGGGGCGCGACCAATTTGCAGTTCGACGTGCAGGATTTGTATCACGAAAGGAACGGCGCAAACGTTCGCGTGGAGCAGGACGCCATTCCCGTTAAGGGCGCCAAAACAATTCCGGTCGCGCTAGGCGGTACCGCGCAAGGACCTCTGTTCGCCTCCGACGGTACCCGTCAATATGCGCTGCACTGGACGGCCAACGAGGCAGGCGGCCTCACATTTCCTTTCCTGGACATCGATCGCGCCCGCAATTGGAACGAATTCCGCGCGGCCCTCGCCAACTATGGGGGACCCGGCCAGAATTTCGTCTACGCGGACACAGATGGGAACATCGGATATCAGGCAGCGGGAATGTTGCCGATCCGAAAGAATTGCGCGGGCAGCGTGCCTGTCGAAGAGGCTAACTGCAATTGGACAGGCTTCATCCCATTCGACCAGCTTCCGAACGCCTACAACCCGCCAGCGGGGATGATCGTGACGGCGAATCAGAATCCGTTTCCGGCCGATTTCCCATATCAAGTGGATGGCAATTTCGCCGCCCCGTATCGCGCAAATCAAATTCGCGCACGCCTGGGCTCACAGGAAAAATGGAAGGCCGAGGAAATGCTGGGCCTGGAGAAGGACGTCTACTCCGCTTTTGATTTGTTTCTAGCCAAACAGGTGGTGGCCGCCTTTGACGCGCAAAAGCCAGTCAACCCACAGATGCAGGAGGCTGTCGATGTGTTGCGTGGCTGGAATGGGCAGATGGAAAAAGGGCAGGCGGCGCCGATGCTAACGGAACTGCTCTACGAGCAGATCCGGAAACGGATGGCGGAACGCGCGGCAACCGGCCTCGGCGATACCTACCAGAATTTCATGGCCTCAGGCGTGGTGGAGCGGCTGCTGCGGGAGCGGCCCACGGACTGGTTCCCCGACTACAGCGCGTTCCTACTCCGCTCTCTGACTGCGGCGCTGGAGACGGGTCAGAAGTTGCAGGGATCGAAAGTGTCCCGCTGGGATTACGGGCAGTATGTTTCACTTGAGATTGTGAATCCCGTGGCCGGCCGTCTCCTGGTGATTGGCCGATACTTCAATATTGGCCCGGTATCGATGAGCGGCGCGCCCACTACAGTAAAGCAATACACGCGGCGTTTGGGGCCTTCGCTGCGCATGGTAGTGGACCTCGGCGACCTCGATCACTCCTTCGCGAACCTCGCGACAGGTGAATCCGGCCAGGCGTTATCGGGGCACTACAAAGACCAGTGGGACGCCTACTACGCGGGCCGCAGCTTCCCAATGCAGTTCGGCAAAGTGGACGCGAAGAATGTGCTGGTGGTCAAGCCGCATTAGGCGCTAGACGCGGGGTGCTGTGTCGTCGGCCTTCTCGCGCAACACGATCTTGTCCCGGCTCAACTCGTAGTTACTGGTGCGCCACACCGCGCGGGCTGCGGTGTAGCTGGCTGCCCAGACTATGAATCCCAGGAAATCGCGCCCGATATAGAGCCACGGTTGTTTCAACGCGACCGGATCGCGCACCACAGTCCAGCCGACTACCCACGATTCGACGATACGGTTCACGCAAGCCGCTCCCAGCAAGAGCAATCCCAGGTTCATACTTCCCATCAGCGCCGCCGCTGTGAAACCCAGCAATCCGAAGGGCACTGCAAAGATTAAGCCGCTGCCAAAGTGGCCTTTGGGACGGGAGTAGCGTGTGGACTTGGCCCAGCGCAATTGGCTGCCCCACATCTTTCCAAACGTTTTTTGGCTCACAACGTGGTCGATGATGTGATGCGAGAGCACGACACGGTAGCCAGCCTTATCGATCAGGTTGCCGATCATGTAATCGTTAGCGAAGTAAGTGCCGAGGACCTCATACCCGCCTATCCGCGCGACCGCCTCCTTCTTCACCGCGATGGTAGGGCCCAGACCGAAATTGATCCCCTCCAGCAGGTCCGCGACTAACACGCCGGCGGTCATCTCCACCGACATTCCGATGGCCGTCATTCCCGACCAGAATCCTGCCGCGTTCTTGCCGCGATAGACGCAGGTGACCATCCCAACTTTCGGATCGAGCAGCGGGGCGACCACCTCTTGCAGGTAGTTCGGCGCGACCTCCACATCGCTATCGCTGGTGACCAGAATTTCATGCGCGGCGACTTCCGTCATCCGGTAGAAACAATAAGCGGGCGGATTCGGCCAAGGAGGTTTGCCGGTTACCAGGATGCGGCAGGGGATCTGCGGATGGCGCGACATCACTTCTCGCGCCACATCCAACGCCGCATCGTCCGCTTCGTCGGCCGCGATCAGGATCTCGTAGGCGGGGTAATTCTGACGAAAGAAGCTTTCGAGATTTTCCTTGAGCTGGGCCTCGGGTCCATGCACCGGCTTGAGTATGGAAACCGGAGGGAAACTACCAAGCACTGGTTGAGAACTCCTCGCTCGCCGCGCCGCGCGATGAAAGCGGAGGGTTCCCGCGATGGTCAGTCCGAGAAAGATGGTGGAGCTGATCGTCCCCAATATTGCCAGCGACAAGAGGACATAAAGAACGAGCACGGTTACTTATACTCCATCGCGGTCAGCCACCGGCTACCAACCCCACGCCGACGCAAACCAGGAGGACGCCGGCCCATCGCGCGCGACTGACCTCCTCGCGCAAGATGTATTTTGCACCCAGCGTACCCACTACGTTGCTGAGTGCCGATGCGGGGATCACAAAACTTACCGGCTGCCAGGAGAGCAACACCAGCAGCGAATAAAACGAGATCGCCATTAGCAGGATTCCCACCCACAACCAGGTGCTACGAATCGCGCGCCCCAGAAACCTAAGCAGCGCCCTCGGCCGCAACGAGCCAGGTTCGCCAATTGCCCGCATGCCGTAAGCGATGGAAATCTCCCCGCTGGTGCTTCCGCAAATTAAGAGAGCCAGTAAGAACGTGGTCGCGGTCATGCGGCCTTATCCAGAGTGTCGGTCTTCGTCGTGCTGGGCTTAGTGGTGCCGACTAGGAGTACTCCAACACACACTACGATGACGCCGACCCAACGCTGCGGCGATACGTGTTCGTGCAGGAAAACTACGGCAAAAAAAGTGAGCAGAGCATAGCCGAATGCACCCACCGGCATCACGTAGCTATAGTCGGCCCAACTTAGAACGGTCATATAGCTGGCCATGAATCCGACTAGGAAAAAGATCCCTATCCAAATTTTGACGCTGGTTACCGTGAGCTTGATCGTGTGCGCCAGACCGGCGACGGAGAGATCGACGGCGCCGATTTCCGTCATGCCGCGCTTCAGCGTCAGGTCCCCTATGTTGGCGCAGATCACCAGCGCCAGTACCATAGCTAAGGTCTTGATCCGGAGCTTTCGTTCACTGGGCATTAATACAAATATTGACTAACGTGGATGAATTGGCGGGCGGAGACCGGCGAGGCGCCCTGCTGGTGATTCGAGTTATTCCCAATGTTAGAACAACGTGTGAATCGCCGCAAGATTTAGGGAGCGGGCTTTGAAAATTCTGCGGCCTTAACAAGTTCCACGCAATCTGGCGGAACACCAATTCCGCCACGCTCACCTTCGAGCTTAAGCATTACCCATCCTCCCCAATCAACGCTCTCAACTTCGTACGCACGTCCGAGCGCAAATTCAAATACTTGACGAACTTCGGGATAGGGATAATCGGGATCGACGATTTGAGGAGGGATATGTGACACGCGAACGAAGTCCCCGATTTGGAATGGACGTTCCATGGGAAAAGTCTACCAGCTACTTCCCACAACCGAAATTCGCGGCGTCTGGCAACGCCTATTGCTTTTCCGCTACGCTTGAAAGTTCATGTCTCTTTTCGAAGTGATAGTCCTGGGCATCGTCCAGGGCCTCACGGAATTTCTTCCGATTTCAAGCACCGCGCACCTGGTGGTGATCCCCTGGCTGTTCGGATGGAAGGATCCTGGGCTGGCCTTCGACGTGGCTCTGCATGTCGGCACGCTGGCTGCGGTCCTGATCTATTTTTTTCGCGACTGGATACAGGTTCTGGCACAGGGCTTTGGTATTCGGACCGATGGCGATCCCGACCTCAGCCGCAATCGAGGATTGCTGTGGCTCATGGTGGCGGCCACTCTCCCTATCGGTCTGTTCGGCTACCTGTTCCAGCACCAGGCGGAGAGCGTTTGGCGTACTCCCAACGTGATCGCGGCAATGATGATTGGCGTGGCCGGGTTCCTGTGGTGGGCGGAGCGCGTCGGCCGCAAGCAGCGAGACCTGGGCCACCTGAATTTTCCAGATGCCATGGCAGTCGGCTTCGCCCAGGTGCTGGCAATCGTCCCGGGGGCGTCGCGCAGCGGCGTTACCATCGCTGCTGGCCTGCTGCGCAACCTGGACCGGGCGACGGCGGCTCGTTTCTCCTTTCTGCTATCCACCCCGGCCATCGGCGCGGCCGCAGCCAAGGATTTCTACGACCTGATGAAGCATGAGGGTGGAATTCCACCCGATATGCGGATGGCATTCCTGGTGGGAATCGTAGTCAGCGGCATCACCGGCTGCCTGGTGATTAAGTTCCTGATGAACTACCTGCGCCGCGGCTCCCTGAACATCTTCATCGTGTACCGCATAATTTTTGGCATAATGATAATTGCTCTGGCTCATTTCTTCCGGCTCACCGGAGAATGAACTATTTAGGACCCACCGCACGGCCCCGGCTTAATGAAGCTGTGGCGGTCGTGTTTCTGTTTGCAGGGCTGTTCCTTCTGATCAGCCTGGCTTCCTACAACCCCTCAGACCCTTCCTGGAATACCGCTACCTTTGCCGCCAAACCCGTCAACCTGATGGGGAGGCTGGGGGCGACTTTGGCCGATTTGTTATTGCAGGCATTTGGGCTAACGGCTTACGCGATCCCGATCCTGGTTCTGCTACTGGGTTGGAACTGGGTCCGCTCGGCACCCATCCCGACTCCGTGGGCGAAGGTGGTTGGGTCCATCCTGCTGGTGGGCGCGTCCTGCGCGGCGTTCGGGTTTGGCTCGACGTGGCGCCCGATTGCCAGCTCGCTGCCCGCAGGCGGGGTAGTCGGCGGCATCCTGGCCGACTATCTTGTGGCGTCCATGAACTTGACCGGCGCGGCGATGTTCACGGCGGTCTGCTGGATTCTGGGCCTATACCTGGCATCGACATTCGAAATGGCGAAGCTCGGGCCTTGGTTCCGTGTACCGGCTTCGTTTTCCGGGAGAATGTTCGGCGGTGTTGGCGGGCGCATGCGGCAGTGGCTGGAAACCCGCGCACACGCCGCCAAGGAGCGGGCAGAGAAGCGTGCGTTGCGGCGGGCCATGGCAGAGAAGGAAGCGGCTCGAGACTCTGCCGGATACGCGGCCAAGGAGAGAGCCGAGGCAGCCGCAGCTGGAGCAGCGGCATCGCAGCTGCCGGCTATGCAGCCGTCCATTATCGATCCGATAAGGCCGCCGTTTGTACCGCAGACGCTGGAACGCGAAGAACCGCCGCCAATCGAAGATATTCCTATTCGCTTGCTGGAGGAGCTCCCGCCAGAGCACGCGCCGTTGGAACTCGCGCGTCCCGAACCGGTGGATATTTCCCGAGGCAGCGCGCCCAAAGCGGTACAAGCTGAACCGCGTAAGCAACGGTCCGCGTTCAAGCTGCCGCCTACTAATCTGTTGCAGGAACCGCCGGAACGTACGGCGTTCGATAGTCTGGAACTGAAGGAAACGGCCGCGAACATCAAGGCCAAGTTCGAAGAATTCAACGTCCGTGGGACGGTTACTCAGATCAACCC
>CAZDGT010000066.1:0-14849 GCA_964504905.1 uncultured Bordetella sp.
GAAGCTCGCTTCGGCTTGACCTTGGCCGATATCCTCCCGAAAACGGCTCTCCGAGGACGCGATTTCATCTCCGCCACCGGACTAAAGATCATCTCGCAGAACCCACCGGACATTACCGGCACCACGTTCATCGACGTTAGCGGTTACACCCGGTTCGGTGAGGCCAAGGAAGAACCGCTTAGCACTCGGAACTACGAGTTCGCCGACAACCTGACATGGATCAGGGGCCGCCACACGTTCAAGACCGGAGCCAACATCAAGCGCTTTCACTGGACGAGCCCCCTAAACTTCACCGGAGCAGACGACTACGGCGTATTCCGTTTCGACAATAACCTTCCGCGCGGTACTGGCAACGCCTTGGCCAACATGCTGCTCGGATTGCCCACCGAGGTGGACCAGACCCAGACCGGACCAGGCGTCGACGGCGTCGCCTGGCATTACGGCTTTTTCTTCCAGGACGAGTGGAAACTGAATAGAAGCGTCACCCTGAGTCTGGGCCTCCGCTACGAGTTGCATCCGGGATTTAAGGACCGGGAACTCAACATCAGTAATTTTCTGCGCAATACGCCCAACGGAGACGTGGTAGTTCCGAATGACGCGTCCAAAAAACTCACCTCCCCCGGCTTCGCCGCCAGCATCGGTTCCAGCCGAATTCTGACGGCAGTCGAAGCAGGCTTGCCGGAGTCCCTGCGGCGCACCGATATGAATAACTTCGCTCCCCGCATCGGCCTTGCTTGGCGGCCTTTCGGCAGGAACACTACGGTTCTGCGAATGGGTTACGGCATCTACACCACTCGTATCCTCGGTGCGGTGTTCAATTCACTCACTGGGATACACACGTCCGACAATGCCACCTATCGCAATGCGTTCAATGCACAAACCAACCTCCACACGATCGTCTGGCCGGAGACCGCATCGGGACAAGCCAGCCGGGGGGAATCACCCGTGGGCTCGCAGAACTTCTCTACGGCGAACGATCCGTCGTATCGAGATCCCTACACTCAGCAATGGAGCTTCACCATCGAGCACGAGCTGAATCGCTTCAGTTCTTTGCGACTCACCTACTCTGGTTACCACTCACTGTTTCTCACGACCGCTCCCGATCTTAACCAGATCCAGCCGAATACTATCGGTTACTCGAATCTCCCACGCACGGCTCGCCCTTTCCCCAACTGGAATCGCGTAAATACCCGCGACAATGGAGGCGACGCGCACTATAACGACCTCACCATTCAGTTCAAAGGCAAGGGGCTCGCCGGGCTAACTTACACCAGCAGCTATAAATGGGCCAAGGGGATCTCCAACGACGAAGACTCGTTTAGCCGCGTGGTGAGTGGAAGCTTCAACGAGGAAACTGCCGGGCGCACGGATAATCGTTTCGATGGGAAATATCTCCGCGGGCCGATTGGAGCAATACCCTACCATCGGTTCACCACGGACTTCTTATGGGACTTGCCGGCGGGGCGTAACCGCCGCTTGGGCTCCCAGTGGAAGAGAACCGTTGACGCCCTTGCCGGCGGGTGGACTATCTCGGCCATCATCACGGCCCAGACCGGCATGCATCTTACTCCTTATCAGACCAGCCATTGCGCCTCCGGCACCAATTGCTACGGCCAGGAAAAAGTGGACTTCGTTTTGGGTGAGGACCCCAACGCCGGAACCAAGAGCACGGAATCGTGGATCAATGCCAGCGCCGTCACCAACCGCAATTTCTTCGGGGCTAACGGCCTTCCCATCTTTGTCGGCCGATTCGGAAACGCGGGCAAGGGCGTCATTGACGGTCCTGGCCTGGTAACCTTTGACGCGGGCATTTTCAAGGATTTCACGTTGACGGAGCGGTGGCGGGTGCGTCTCCAATCTCAGGTGCGCAATGTTGCTAACCATGCGAATTTCGCGAACCCGGATATGAACCTGAGCAGCGGAACGTACAACAAAATTCGCGCGTTGAATGGCAATGCCAGCACTCGCGTCATCGTTGTGGGTGCGCGAATCATTTTTTGAACGGATATTAGCCGGCTCTATTCAGCACGCGACGGCGGTCGTCATATCGCTGAAGCGCCCTGTGAGCATCGGCATGGGTTGGTTCGACTTCGGGACAAGAAATGGCAAGCGGGCTTTACCTGCCGACGGCGCCTCTCGGGGGACTCCTACGGACGGCGCAATTCCGGAGGCGACGGCATTGGCGAGATCGTCCTGAGCCGCGAATACATCCTTCAGCTCCCGTCGATACACGTTGGACGACAGATGATACCCCGTCGACACCTCAATCAGCTGCGCCGTCACGCGAAGTTGATTCCCGACCCTCCGTACGCTTCCTTCGATCACGGCGCAGGCGTTCAGCTGCGCGCCGATCTCACGAATGTCCTTCGATGTATTTTTGAAACTGAATACCGATGTCCTGGCCACGACACGCAATCCCGGGATGGAAGTCAGCACATTGATCAACTCTTCGGTCAAGCCGTCGCTAAAGTGTTCGTTCTCCGGATCGGCACTTATGTTCACAAAAGGAAGAACGGCAATGGACTGAAGGTCCGGCTTCTCGGAGACGCGTTTGGTGAAGGACGGGACGTAGCCCCCTTTCACGATTGAGATCACTAGAGAGTCACCGCGCCCCTCCTCGTTGTAATACTCGGCGAGGCGGGCGCGAAGCTTTGCGGCCTGCATGCGGACGATCGGATCGATCCGTGGATCGAAGTCTGCGCCGCGCTCGAATACATCCACGCCCAGCCGATACTCCTTTAGTTCCAACTCTTTCCCCTCCAGCGTCTGTTCCACAACGAAGCGCAAGAACCGGCTGAGCGCTTGGGAGCGTAAGAAGTGGGGGCTGGCCAGGATCCGGTCGATTTGGGCCCGGACGGCCTCCGCGGAAACGATGCCGGCATTTTTAGCGAAGTCTAGAGTTGGCATTGTAGGCTCCATTGGTGGCGTGAATTATCTCGTTCGTATATTGAGGCGCAAAACTCCGGCCGCACATATCATCGATCTGCCAAAGTGAGTTAAAATGGCCACGGTGTGTCGTCCGATGTCACCCAGCTTCTAGTCCAGTGGAGCCAGGGCAACCAAGCTGCCTTGGATGAACTGACGCCCCTTGTTTACCAGGAATTGCGCCAGCGGGCCCGGAACTATTTGCGGCAGGAGCGGCCAGATCACACCTTGCAGCCCACCGCCCTCATACATGAGGTGTACTTACGTCTGATTGGTGAAAACCTGCCGGAATGGAAGGACCGGGCGCATTTTTTTGCCATCGCCTCCCGTGGAATGCGTCAAATTCTGGTGGACCACGCGCGCCGCAAAGGGGCCGGGAAGCGCGGAAGCGGCGTGGCCGATCTGAGTCTTGAAGAGGCCCTGGTACCCGCGCAATCCGATGACTCTAATTTGCTGGCTTTAGATGAAGCCCTCTCGCAGCTCGCCGCGTTCGATGAACGCAAGTGCCGCATCATTGAGATGCGCTACTTCGGCGGCTGTACAGTGGAAGAAACGGCGGAAGCCCTTGGAATTGCGGGCATTACAGTCATCCGGGAGACACGAATCGCCGAGGCATGGCTGCGGCGGGCCATGCTGGGCGACGAGCCCGCCAGTCCCGCACCATGACTCCCGAACGGTGGAGCCTGATCGAAGACCTGTTTTTGCAGGCCGTAGAAATTCCGGCCGCAGAGCGCCCGAATTTCCTGGACGGCGTTTGCAATGGCGATGACAATCTGCGTAGAGAGCTGGATTCTCTGCTCGCTTGCGACGATCAAAAGGCGCAGCTGGTAAGCACGCCTTTCTTGACCGAAACGCCCGAGGACTCCGCCATCGAGGGCCGCCGGATCGGACCCTATCGTGTTGTGCGCCTGCTGGGGCGCGGCGGAATGGGGGCCGTATACCTGGCTGCGCGCGATGACGACCAGTTCAAAAAGGAAGTCGCGATCAAACTATTGAAACGAGGGATGGATACCGACTCCATGCTGGCTCGCTTCCGGCAGGAGCGGCAGATCCTGGCGAACCTCGAGCATCCTTTCATCGCTCGCCTTTTGGACGGTGGCGCGACCGACGACGGGCTTCCTTACTTTGTGATGGAATACGTCGACGGGCTGCCCATCACCAAGTATTGTGCGGAAAAATGCCTGGATATTGATGCAAGGCTCCACGTTTTCCGGATGGTTTGTGAGGCAGTGCAGTATGCGCATCAAAGCCTGGTGGTGCATTGCGATTTGAAGCCAGGAAACATCCTGATTACCAAAGAGGGTATTCCCAAGTTGCTCGACTTTGGAATCGCAAAAGTGATGAGTCCGACGCAAGGCGAGATGCAGACCGTGACCCAACGCGAGCTCCGTCTGATGACGCCCGACTACGCCAGTCCGGAGCAGGTGCTAGGAAAGCCCAGCAGCACTTCGATGGATATCTACGCGCTGGGCGTCGTGCTTTATGAAATCTTAGCGAGGCAACGGCCGCACCGCTTCCAATCCGCCTCGCTGGCCGAAATCGAACAAACAATTTGCCAGCTAGAGCCGCAGCGGCCCAGTGCGGCAGTACTTGAAGGGGATCGTCCCGAGCGGTCCGTGCAGCAGGAAAGCAAAGACCTCGCCGGCGATCTCGACAACATCGTTCTCACGGCGATGCATAAGGATCCGCAGCGGCGCTACCCTTCCGCGGCCGAGTTTTCCGAAGATATCGGGCGGCATCTGGCCGGCCTGCCGGTCATGGCTCAGGAAGACCGAAGGAACTACCGGGCGGGAAAATTTGTCCGCCGCCACCGCATGGGCGTGCTAGCGGCTTCGTTGGTGATCGCCAGCCTTGTGGGTGGAATGGTCGCGACAGCCTACCAGGCGCGCCGCGCTGAGCGCCGGTTTCAGATGGTTCGTCTCATCGCCAACTCTGTCATTTTCGATCTCTATGATCAAGTGCGCCGATTACCAGGTTCCACCGGCGTCCAAATGTCGATGATTCAAACTGTAGTGAAGTACCTGGACACGTTGGCCGAGGAGGCTGGAGGCGATCCTAACCTCGATTTTGAAATCGCCACGGCGTACCACCGAGTTGCCAGAGTTGAAGGACTTCCCAGCCAGCCGAACCTTGGCCAGACCCGTGTTGCCCAGGACCACTTCCGGAAGGCCCTGGCGATATTTGAACGGCTCGCTACGCTGCCGGAAACGAGGGAGCGGGCAATTCCAGCGCTGGTCGGAACTCGGCTGGAAGCGAGCCAGGTGGCTGCGGCTCTGGGCAGTCCTGCCGAAGCCCAAGCCCATCTTGAGAAGGCCGCCGCGATCACCGATGCCAGTTCGTCGCGCGGTCCGGAAATTCCTCTTTCAACCTTGGTGAGCCTTTACTCGAGTCTGGCGAGTGCGGCGTCGCAACGCGGAGATGTGACCGCCGAGCAAGACTACGGTCACAGAGTTGTTGAACTTGCCGAGAAACTCGCCACAAAGAATCGCAGTTCGTCCGTGCTGGACGCGCTGCGCACAGGCTATTTGAATCTGGCTGACGCGTACTCCCACGCCGGAGATTTCCTAAGCGCCCGGGACAATTTCGAAAAGGCATTGCACGCTAGCGAGGAACTGGCGCAAAAGCCCGACGCGGGCTACACGCAGCGATTCGCCCTTGCCAGCATCCATCATTTGTACGGCGACATTCTGGGCGCCCCAGACGACCCGAATCTGGGCGACCCGGCGGGCGCTCTTGCCCATTACCGTGCGTCGGCTGCCATCAATGAAATGCTCTCGGCGGCTGACCCGAAAGATGTCAATTCCCGGCGCAACCTTTCGGGTTCTTATCGGAGAGTTGGTCTGGTGCAACTGCAGACGAATCCAGCTGAGTCACTGAAGTTCTATCGAAAAGCGGCGGCACTCTCCGGAGAAATTAGCGCGGCGGATGAAACGAACATCCAGTATCGCAGTGCCTTGGCCGACGCCCTGTTGGGCCAGGGAACCGCGCTGC
Source organism: uncultured Bordetella sp. (assembly GCA_964504905.1). Classification (GTDB taxonomy): domain Bacteria; phylum Acidobacteriota; class Terriglobia; order Bryobacterales; family Bryobacteraceae; genus Palsa-187. Next base: position 5,917 of record CAZDGT010000066.1, read on the forward strand.
ATCGTTTGGGCAAGAACCAAGAAGCGCTCCCTATTCTGCGCCGCACAATCGAGTTGCAGAAATCCATTGAAAAGGTGGATCCTGACCGGATCTGGTTCCTCCGCACCACGAGCCGGGCCTATCTAGTAATGGGAGAAACCTTTCTCGATCAGGGGGATGCCGCGCGAGCATTGGATTTTTATCGTGAGGGGTTGGCAACCGCCGAGAGGACGCTCCAGCGAGCGCCAACGAGCTTGTATCACACCGTGGATCGTGCCGACCTTTTCGAGGCGATGGGGCGTTACTATCTCAGTCTTGCCGCCAAGTCCCCGCGCGCTAGCCGCAGGAAGCTGACCGAGGAAGCCCGGCTATGGTTTGAGAAGAGTCTATCTATTTGGAAAGATTGGACTAAACAGAAGGTAGCCGTATCGTATGCTGGCCGCCGCGAGCGTATGGCATCGGATGCACTCGCTTCCATGGGCCACCCCTAGAAATGGGGATGATAGTTTTCGCTTGAATCCTGCGCCTCAACTAGTGGAAGCAGGATTCCATGACGAACCGATCATCCGGATTTAAATCAAGCGGGTTCAAACCCTCCGACTCCCTGGCCGCCGCCGCGGCAATCGAGGCCGATGTGCAGGTGTTGGCGTGCGGCTTGACCGAGGCTCAGTTTCACGCGCCAAGCCGAACAGGCGGATGGTCCGTGGGATTTTGCCTGGAGCACCTGATTCTCACCGGCCAAGCGTTTCTTACTCATTGGGATGCCGCCCTTCGGAAAGGGGTGGCCGGATGCCAAGGTTGCGATCACCGCGCCGTATACACGTGGTATGAACGGGCGTTCCTGCGAAGCATGGAGCCGCCCTACAAGATCCGAACCAAGACAAGCCATTTTGCAACGCCCAGCTCCCACAGACCCGTCGAAGACACGATTCGCCGCTTCTTCGCGATGCATCGGCAACTGACGCACCGCATCGAGCTCACCGGTGCGACGAACCCAGCCCGGACCAAAGTTCAGTCGCCGTTTGCGTCATGGCTTTGGTATCCGCTCGGATTCTCATTCGATCTGGCGCTGGCCCATGAGCGCCGGCACCTGTGGCAGGCCTGGCAGGTACGCCGCGAGTACGTGGAATAGATCCAAATGATATGACGCCGCCCTTTTTTGCGCATTATCAGCAGGAGGCAAACATGACTAAAAAAGAAGCAATCACGTTCCGCGGCGTTCTGGAAGCGACCGTGACGGAACTTCACAGCGCCACGCGGCTGCGCGATGCAATTGTGATCGAAAATAGCGCTGACCAGATTGAGAGTCTAACCCAGGCCGGCGAGCGCGAACTTGCCGTGCGGACGCTCGAATTGAATTCGGCCAAGCTACGGAGGACATCGGCGGCGCTGCGCCGCATCCAGGAAGGTACGTTTGGGATCTGCCTGGAATGCGAAGAAGAGATCAGTCCCCGGCGCCTGGCGGCGATGCCGTGGGCAGCGCTGTGCATCCGCTGTCAGGAAGAGGCCGATCTCCGCGACGTAGCCAGAAATGCACGGCCAACTCTCGCGCTTGCCGCCTGACAATGGCGGGGTCACGCCAATGAGCGAACGCACAGAAACGGCTGTCGAGACAACGGCGCCGGCAATTCGGGCGGAAGTGAGCCGGATTCTGAACAGCGAGGCATTTGTCCGTTCGCGCAGGATGCAGCGGTTCCTTGCATTCATCGTCGAGGAAACCCTAGCTGGGCGTGCGGAGCAGATTGGCGAATACGCGATCGGCGTTGCGGTGTTTGACCGCGGCGAAGATTTCGATCCCGCGGTGGATCCGATCGTGCGCAACGACGCGCGGCGCTTGCGTCTCAAACTGCTTGAATACTACGGGCAGCCGCAACCTCGGGCGATAGGTCAAGTCGTGATCGACATTCCCAAGGGTGGCTATGTTCCTACGTTTGTTGGCTCGCAACCGCGCGAGGCGTCAGATGTCGTCCCGACGGAGTCTCCGCGCCGCTTGGCCGTTCTCCCATTCGAGGTATTGTCGGAAGCCCCCGACGGCGCGATGTACGGCCGCGCTCTTTGCATGTCGCTGACCGCCAACCTCACCAGCGTGCACGGATTGGAGACCGTGGCCCACGATTACCTTCGGGAAATGCCGATTCGCGAGGCAGCATCGGAGCTGCGCCTGAGCCACATTATCCAGGGGTGTATTTTGCGATCTCGCGAACGCTGCCGGATCGTTGTAAATCTGGTTCACATCTCAAATGGCACGCAGCTTTGGGCCCGCGAATACGATTTTGATAACCGCGAGATACTCGCGGCCCACGCGGAGGTCATCCGCACTGTACTCCCGCAAGTCATGTCACACCTTGGCCTGCGCCAATCGCAACCTACGATTCTCGCGAAGGCGGCGTAAATTCCAGCGAGTGTTTTGTGCCTTAAAGCATGGGAATGCCGTGACTCGGCGGGCCCAGCGGGAACATCTGGTTCAATCGTTCCATTTGCGCGCCTGTGAGATTGAGCTCGCCGGCACCCGCATTCTCAACAACGTGATCGATATCCGATGATTTTGGAATCGTGAACGAGAATGGCCGTTGCAGCAAGAAGCTGAGCGCAACCCGGCGGGAGGTAGCGTTAGTTTCGTCGGCGATCTGCCTCAACAGCCCCCCTGGGGGCGTATGCGGATCCGGGAAATCACCGTGTCCAAATGGGCTGTAACCGACCAGCGCGACGTCGTGCTTTTCGCACCACGGAAGCACGCGATGCTCCACCGCTCGTTCCTGCAAATGATACAGAACCTGATTACACACCGGGCCCGCTTGGCCGCCCAGCTTGTGAACTTCTTTTAGATCCGGGACATCAAAGTTGCTGACGCCCCACGAAAGGATCTTACCTTCGCGATGAAGCTGGTGGAATGCCTCAATGGTGGCCTCCAAAGGATAGTCACCGCGCCAGTGCAATAGATAACAGTCAAGTCTGTCGGTCTTCAGCCGCGCAAGGGAACCCTCACATGCTGCAACCGTGCCCTTGCGCGAAGCATTCTGGGGGAGCACCTTCGAAACCAGGAAAACTTCATCGCGGCGGTGAAGAATCGCTTCGCCGACCCATTCTTCAGCCCGCCCAGATAAATACATTTCGGCCGTATCGATGTGCGTCATGCCGAGGTCGAGCCCCCTCTTCAATGCATTGACGGCGGATTCCCGGCGGTCTTCTCTTCCGTACCACGTCCCTTGACCGACTATGGCAACTTCACGCTTGGTGTTGCCGAATTGGCGATGCTGCATTTTGTCACTCTACATCAGACCTCATTCCCAGTGAGCACGACATTTTGCAGGACCAAGTTCCACGAGTTGCGCAGCGGAAGACTCCGCGCCAGTGACAGCCATGCCGAGCCCAACCTGTGCCCTCGCCGATCCGCATTGAACTGGACCGCGACGAAAAGCAAGCCCATCAGCGTCGGGGCCGCACTCAGAAACGATCGCGCAAAACATGTAGAGCGGCATCTAGAACTCGATTCCGATCCCGCTGGAGACCTGCAGATTCTTGGTGCTAAACAGCTGCCTTTGAGCCAACTCAGGCGTGTCCTGCACACGAACGCTGAAGTACGCCGGGCCGAACAAGGGGAACTTCGCGGACGCGTCCGTCGCGAGGGCATTGTGCCCGCCTTCCAGGATGGGTTTGAAGTAGTACAACAGAACACTGGTAGTGATCCCATGGGTCAGTTTCTTATCCCAAGAAACCGCTGCGACCAATAGTGGATTGTCGATGTGAACATCCGCGCGGTCATCGCCGTCTGGCGTTTTGAAGCCCGTGGCGATATTCCTCACCAAGCCTGAATAAAAGGAGACCTGATCTGAAAAGTGCCTGCGGAAGGTCCATCCAGCCCCGCCGCCGAACTGCCGCATTTGGCCGCGCCCGCCATCATCGGACGTCTGGCGTCCAAGGAACAGATAAGGGAAGAGGAAAAAGTGATCGCCATGGATGTAGCGCTGGGCAACGACGCGCCCGTACGCCTGATACGTCGAATCGCTTGATCCGGTGGCGCCGTAGTAGTAGTAATGAGTGGCCACGGATGCATCCCAGCGATCGCCCGTGTATTCAAGTTCCGAATTCGACGAGAGCTGATTGTAGTTCGACAGGCCGGAGTAGTTTTGATCGAAGTCCGCACTGACGGAGCTGTTGTTCCAGGCCCGCCGGACCCAACTGGAAGCGTGTTCGGCCACTTCCACAGACTTCAGCTCCAGTGCGGTGACGTTCTCGGCCGAGATGGCTGTCGTGCTGCCGGATGAGACGAAATTCAACCCGGTGGACGACGCGAGAAATCGGCCCGTCTCCACTTTGCCGTCCTGCATCGTCAGTTTGACCTCTGCCTCCGTGGTAATCCCCGAAACCAGCGGCCAGTCGATCTGCAGCGGGGTTTCCGAATATTTCGACTTCAGTGTGAGCTTGCCATTCTCCAGTTTCTGGATCGTTCCTGTAAACCGGTCCCCGTCCGTGAGAATGACCACGTCGGCCGCACGCAGCCAGCCTAGGCAGACCGTCAGGCCGATTAAAGGGAGTGAGATGCAGTTCACTGGACTTCCTTCGCGTGGTTCCAGTGTGCGGCGATCTGGCTGCCGGGCCCAGAATCATACCGTATGATTCTGGGAATTCCGAGCTGACCTCCTTCATACTGCGGCCATGAAACGCCTACGATTGCCCGTGCTCGCGACTGCGTTCGCCCTCGCTTTGTGTCTCCACGCCCAGCCCACTGCGTCGGACCCCGGGTGGCCTCGCTACTACTCCAACGGCACCTCGGATTTGGTTGTCTACCAGCCCCAAGTCGAGGTGTGGAACGACTTTAAGACCCTCACGGGCCGGTGCGCTTTCGCCCTCACGACCGTGCGGGGCCGCGAGCCGGTATACGGAACATTTCGTTTCGCGGCCGATACCCTAGCGGACACCCACCAGAGGGTGGTCTTGTTGCGCAATGTCCGAGCCTTCGATATGCGCTTTCCATCCGCTACCGGTGGCACGTCAGCCCCCTGGTCCGACTTGACCAGACAGCTCCTGCCCTCGAATGCTTTGGTAGTTTCGCTCGACCGGATTCTGGCATTTGTTCATGCGAGCGAGGTTCCTCGCCGGGAAGCGCACGTATCAACGGAACCGCCTCCGATCTTCGTCGGCACACCACCCACGGTGTTGGTCATTCTGGATGGCGATCCGGTGCTGCTCGACGTTGAAAAAACCAGTCTTCAGCGCGTACTGAATACGAACTGGGATCTGTACCTGGACAAGCGCACGAACATCTATTACCTGCGGAATAGCAACGCGTGGTTGAAATCGGCAGGCCTACACGGACTCTTCGCTCCCGCCACTGACCTTCCGCCCGACTTTGCGCGTTTGCCCGGTAGTGACAACAGTACGTCTCCGGAGACACAAGCCCCGCGCGTTATCGTCGTCAACAAACCCGCCGAGCTCATCGTAGTTCAGGGACCGCCTACGCTGGGACCCATAGCTGGCACGCAATTGTCATCGGTGACGAATACCGAAAGCGATCTTTTCTTCCATGCGGGAACGCGCTCGTATTACTTCCTGGCGTCGGGCCGCTGGTTCCGCGCTTCAGATCTGCAAGGCCCGTGGCAGTATGCTTCGACGACGCTGCCCGAGGACTTCAAGAAGATCCCCGTCACGCATCCACGAGCGCACGTGCTGGCATCCGTGCCCGGTACGCGCGAGGCTGAGGACGCTGTATTGCTCGCGGCAATTCCACGCACCGCCGAGGTGAAGCGTTCCGACGCTAAGGCTGAAGTGCAATATGTGGGTGCGCCGCAGTTTGTGCCCATCGCAGGCACGCCGGTCTCATACGCTAAGAACACGCCGAACGACGTTCTGCGGATCGGCGATCTCTACTATCTCTGCTTCCAGGGCGTCTGGTTTGCTTCCACCAGTCCCAATGGGCCATGGCAGGTTGCCGACAAGGTTCCGCAGGAGATTTATTCCATCCCGGAGAGCTCGCCCAAATACCATGTCACCTACGTGCGGATCTATGAATCGACGCCCACCACGATCGTTGTCGGATACACTCCCGGATATTACGGCGCTTTTGTATCCGGCGGGGTTGTCGTGTGGGGGACTGGTTACTACTACCCGCCTTATGTAGCTGTCGGGGTGGCGCCGGTTCCGGTTTATTGGGGTGCGCCTTATTACACCTACGGCGCGAGCGCCTGGTACAATCCCGCCACCGGCGTGTACGCCCGAGGGTCGGCGGTGTACGGCCCCTACGGCGGTTACGGAGCGGGCGCCGCTTACAATCCACGAACCGGGACCTATGCGCAGGGCATGGCCGCATGGGGGCCCAACGGAGGCGTCGCGGCGGGCCGCACGTACAATCCGACTACCGGAACCTATTCGGCTGGCTATAAAGCCACGAATCCGTACGGCAGTTGGGGAGAAGGTGTCGTTGGGAACGGAAGCAACTGGGCACGCGGCGGATACCAATCCACTAGCCGCGGCACAGTGGCCGCGGGCGAGACTTCGCAGGGCGGCAAAGGCGTCGCCTACCAAGGAGCCAACGGCAATCAAGGTTACCTGGGCAAGAGCGCAAGTGGTGATGTGTATGCGGGCGCCAACGGCAATGTCTACAAACGGGACGATGGCCAGTGGTATCAAAACCAAAACGGATCGTGGAATGCGATGGACAAGGACAAGAGCGATCTAAGCGCACAAAAACAACAGGCGGCCTCGCGCGATCTGGGCAATCGGAACTCGCAGATGTCACAGAGATCCCTTGGTTCGGGCACGGCGACGCGGCCGCAAGGTTTTGAGCAGAGACCGCAGTTTCAAGGGCGCCGGCGTTGAGGAAATAACTTTATGGAATTGATTTTCTTGCTATTCGTGCTTCTCGGCGGGTTAGCAACCTGCGGCTTTTCGGTGGCAATCCTCGTCATCCAATACCTCCAAAAACAGCACCTACAAAAGCCCAACAGCGGAGTGGCGCGACCGCAAAGGTTCGAGCAAAGACCGCAATTTCAAGGCCGCCCCGCGCCGGGGAAACAATAGCCGGAGCTGCTTTCGCTCATACCGTATGACACTTCAATCCACGGCCTTCTGGAGGCAAACTGAGGTTGCAATGATCAAAAAACACTTCACAATCGCATTCGCAATACCGATGCTGGCGGGCGTTCTCTCCGCGCAGGCACCCAAGACGCAGGCTCTGCTCATGGCCATGGGGGCCAATGGCAAACAGATGGCGGTGTATCAATGGAAGCAGAAGATCACCGTCATTCGCAAAGGAAATCCCTCCGCAACCATCCTCGAAGAGCTTCATTTTGACGCTACTGGGCAGTTGCAGCGGATGACCCTTTCCAAACCCGAAGAGAAGAAGATGGGCCCCTTGCGCGCCCGCAAAGTCGCGGAGATCAAGGATGACGTTCAGGACGTCATGCGGCTGGCGGGGCGCTACGCAAATCCTCAACAGCTCAGCCAGGCAATCCAAAAAGGCGAGATCTGGGAAGGGCCGGGCACGCTCCGCGTACAAGCGCGGTCCCTGGTCTTTCCGTTGGATGAGATCACCATGCAAATCAACGGCGCAACCTATCTGGCCAGTCGAGTGGATATCAAAACGGAATATGAGGGTAGTCCGGTTGCCATCGCGATCGACTACCAGCAACTGCCGGGCGGTCCCAGCATGACGGCCCGCATGACCGTACGGATTCCCAAAGACGACATTGTGGTGAACGTGGAATCCTTCGACTTCGTGCGCCTGGCGGCCCTTGCGGCTCCCCAGCTTTAACGTCTACAACACAACACTAAGGAGAAACACACTATGAAACTCATGAATCTAGCGGGACTTCTCTGCCTGGGCCTCGTGGCCTCGGCACAGGAGGTGCACTTTAATTACGATCGCTCTGCCAACTTCAGCGCCTACAAGACTTACCAGTGGGCGGATGCGAAGGAAGGCCAGGCCGACAACCAACTGACCGATCAGAACATCAAGCGCGCCGTGGATGCACAACTGGCGTTGAAGGGATTGCAGCGCGTCGAGAACGGCGGCGATCTGCAGGTTAACTATCAGGTCGCGCTCAATCAAGAAAAGCAGTTTGACGCTTTTGGCACCGGCCCGCGTTTCTACGGCATGGGCCGGGTAAATACCTCCACGATCGATGTCGGCAAGCTGGTGATCGAAATGGTGGATCCGGCCAGAAAACAACTGGTGTGGCGTGGCGACGCCGCGAAAACCCTGGATATGAAGAAAGATCCGGAGAAGAACTACCAGAACCTGCAAAAGGCCATGGCCAAGCTGTTTAAGAACTATCCGCCGGCTCCCAGCAATTGAATCTGGGACCGGCCAATTCGAGCCAAGGACAACTTATGACCTCTAAATTTCGAATGTTCCTCTTGTCGTGTGCGTTTGCAGTCATCGGCGCACAGCATGCAACCGCGCGGTCCGTCGAGGTGTTCGGCGGTTTCTCGCTAACCAACATGAAGCCGGAAAGTTTCAACCAGGCTCTCATGAAGGGCTGGAACACCTCCGTCACGGTATACCCAACATCGCGCCTTGGCATCACCGGCGATTTCGCGGGATTCTATACCACGGTAAACCCGGTCTCCACGAACGCTTCCGGGTCGTCCACCAGTCTGCCGGAAGCCAGTATTCGCCACTACAGTTTCATGGCAGGCCCACAGCTCCGCCTGTTTCACTTCGCAGGCGTTGACACGAGTTTGCGTGCGCTGGTGGGAGCAGCTTACGGGTACCTTCCGGATCCCACGCCAGTCGGCGTAACGTACAACCCGCTCGATGAAACAACGGTCGCTGCGCTGATTGGCACCAACTTCGACGTCAATGTGAGCCGGAGAGTAGCACTGCGTTTCTCTCCGGGCCTTTATCTGACCCAGTTCAATGGGGAAACCCAGAAGAACTTCCGCTTTAGCGTTGGGCCCGTCTTCCGCTTCGGAAGCGGGGAGTAGCAGAACCGGGGCGGCCGTGCCCGAATCAT
>CAZDGT010000067.1:0-6083 GCA_964504905.1 uncultured Bordetella sp.
CAAAGACGGTAAAAAAGTGTGGGCCACCGAGGTGGTGGCCGAAGAAGTGATCCTGCTGGGCGGACGCGGACAAGCTGGCGGAGGCGCCGGGAGTGGAATGGACGAAGGCTTCTCGCAGGAGCCCCCAGCCTCTGGAATGCGCAGCGCCCCCCGCGCGCGCCCGGCTGCCGCACAGCCCGCCGCAGCGATGAACGAAGGGATTACAGACGACGACGTGCCGTTCTAGGCGGAATTTCGACAAGCCGGAACGTCATCTCCGCTGGGCGGTGAGAACCAAACGCGGCGATCCGAGTTCGTAGGGCTCGCCTGCAAAGCCGCCAGCCAGATTCAGGACATCGAATCCGACGTCCGCGAGCCTTTTCTTCAGCTCCGCCACCGTGAATATATAACTGGAGGACGGGCGCGTTTCGATGACGCCGCCATGGATGAACGTATAGTCGATGTCGAGGCGGCTGTCTCCGGCCACATAGCGAGTCTGACTCAGCACGACGATGTCATCCAAGCGGTGCCAGCGTTGCTTGAGGAGGTTCGGCAGAATGGACTCCGCGGCGCAGCCTGTATCGATGACTAACTTCCCACCCGTTCGGATCGCGCCGCTGAGCGCAGCGAAGAAATCGCCGAGTCCGGCATGGTCCAGATACGGGAGGCTGTTGCCAAAACAGTAGGCCCCATCGAAGGAACTCGCCGCCAGGTCCGGGCTCCGCATGTCGCCCAGGTGCAGATCGACGTGGACCTGCCCCTCCTCGGCGCGTGCACGCGCGTACTTCAAGAAATCGGCTGACAGATCGACTCCTGTAACGCGGTAGCCGCGGCGAGCGAGCTCGATCATGTGACGTCCGCTGCCGCACGGCATGTCGAGCAAGTGCGCTCCGGGAGATGGCGCCAGCGCCTTCTCCAAGAAATCTACTTCCGCTAAAGTGAGGGCTGGCGGAATCGCGCGATTCCAAAACTCTACCGCGACGCCCTGAAAAAAGGTTTCAAACCATTGAGGTTGCAATTAAATTCTCCTGTGACACGAAGGCGCCGGACTCGAGACACACTACTATTGCTGGGTCCGGCCAGCGAAGGGCCGCGAAGAGGAAATTAGCGGACGGCGAAAATCGTCACAGGCTCAAAGGCAGTTTACCAGAACTCGACTAGTGCTGGCTGACACTGAGCACATTACCGTCGGGATCCTTGAACCAGGCTACTTTCGCGCCACTCGGGGCGCTCCAGATGCCGAGGTCATCCTGTTCCATCCAAGGATAGCGTTCGAAGTGCACTCCCGCGGCGGTCAAGCCGCGCACGGTAGCTGCGATGTCGCCGACCATCCAGCCCAATACGGTATAAGGCGCGGGGGCGATGTCGCCCACGATGGCCAAGCGCAGCATGGTGCCAAACGCATCGAACACCACGGCAAAGTCGTCTTCGGAAATCAGCAGCAGCCCCAGCACGTCGCGATAGAACGCCTTGGCGCGCGTGGGATCGGTAGTGGCGACGAACGCGATGATGTGAGACTCGGCAAGCATCTTGCCGAAGAAGTATATCAAAGTGGTACTTTTTAGTCTTGGACAACTTCTTCGGCAATACGGCTGTGGTGGCAGCTCTCACGGAGATGGCCGTGAGCGGGAGAATTCCGCAGACGCTACTGCTCTCGGGACCGGAAGGGGTGGGGAAGGCGACTCTCGCCCGGCGGTTCGCCGGATTACTCGTAGGTGCGGCTGCGCCGGCCGCCGCCGCGAAAATCGAGCGCGACGATCTGAGTCTCCAATCCAACCTGGAAATCATCGCAGACCGCGAAAAGTGGCCGTCCGACAAACGCAACGAAGATCCACTGTTTTTCGGGTCGCATCCGGATGTGCTCACCTTCGCTCCCGACGGTCCTTTGCGGCAGCTCACCATCCAGCAGATGCGGTTATTGAAGGAGCGCGCGTCGCTCAAGCCTCTGAAGGGAGCCTGGCGGGTATTTTTGATCGATGACATTGACCGGGCCAACGAGCAGGCAGCCAATTCCCTGCTCAAGACGCTGGAGGAACCGCCTCCGCACTTGATTTTGATCATGACGGCGCGAAACCCCTATGATCTATTAGCAACCATTCGCTCCCGCTCGGTTCCGTTTGGATTGTCACGCCTGACGGATGCGGAAATGCGAGCGTTTTCGGCCGCCCGTCAACTCGACCACGCCGAGCGCCGGCTGCGCCTCGCCGAGGGTTCGCCGGGAGTGGCGGTATCGCTCGATCTGGAAACGTACGACCGCCGCCGCGACGCTATGTTGGCGCTGCTTCGAGTTGCCAGTGGCCTGGATCCCTTTGGCGCCTGGCTAAAGCATTCCGATTCTATTGCCGCGCGCCGAACTGAAAAACTGGATTCCTATCTGGAGGTACTGTACGTCCTGCTTGAAGACGTGTTGCGTCTGGCGAACGGCGTGACGCCGTTGCGTAATGAAGACGTGCGCGCGCAACTCGAACCGCTAGCGAAGCGGGTATCTTTCGATTGGCTGCGGGGCGCAGTGACGCGAGTGGACCAAATGGTCCTGCTGGTGCGCAGGAATATTCAGAAGTCCATCGCGCTCGATGCGTTTGCTACCGAGTTGCGCGGCAGCGTCTAGCGGACCCAACTCGGCGCCACGTAGGAATAGAACATCGCCAGCACACCCATAAGGCAGGCCAGGAAGATACTATGCTTCAAGGTGAAGCGCAGCAGTTTGGATTCGTCGCTGCGCGGCATTCCCGTCGCCGCCGCGGCGATGGCGATACTCTGCAGGCTGATCATTTTGCCCATCACTCCGCCGCTTGAGTTCGCGGCGGCCGACAGGACCGGATTCAGCCCCAATTGGTTTGCAGTGACCACCTGCAAGGTCCCGAAGAGAGCATTGGACGCAGTGTCGCTGCCGGTGAGAAATACGCCCAACCAGCCCAGCAGTGTGCCAAAGAACGGAAAGGCCGCGCCAGTACCCGCCATCACCAAGCCCAAAGTCGCTGTCTGGCCGGAGTAGTTCATCAGGTAGGCCAGCGCTAGCACGAACCCGATCGTCACCAGCGGCAGTGCCAGTTGCTTCAGTGTAGCTCCCATCAGTTTCGCTAACCGCCCGGGACTTACGCGCAACACCAGCGCCGAGGCGAAGGAGGCAAATAGGCACGCTGTGCCGGCAGCGGACAGCCAGTTGAACACGTAATTGGCTGCATAAGGCGCTGGCGCAGGCGTGATCGGGGGCATTTTCATGACGACGTTGTGCAGGGCCGGCCAGTGCAGAATGACGGTGGCCTTATCGAGTTGGAGAAACGCTTTGGTGGCGGGGGTGCCCCATACAAGAACGAAAACCACCAGCATTAAATAGGGGCTCCACGCCAGAAAGACTTCGCTTGGGGTGTGGCGCGAGGGGGTGCGTTTCTCGTCACCCGGCGGGGTCCAGAACTTCAGCAAGATCAGCAGAGCGCACATAGCCGCGATCGCACTGAGAAGGGCCGCCAGATAGGGGCCAACGTAATTGGAAATTGCGAACTGCATTCCGGCGAATGCCACGCCGCAGGTTATGGCCGCCGGCAGCGCTGCGCGCAACCCGGGCAACCCTCCCATTACCAGCATCAGGTACGACGGCAGAATGAGAGCGATGGGCGCGCACATGCGTCCTACGTCGGCGGACAGCCCATCCAACGACAAGCCCGTCACCTGTTGCAACGTGACGATGGGAATGCCGATGGAGCCGAACGCCACCGGCGCGGTATTGGCGAGCAGACAAATGCTCGCGGCCAAAAAAGGCGGGAAGCCCAAACCGGCCAGCATCGCGGCCGAGATTGCCACCGGCGTCCCGAATCCGGCAGCGCCTTCCAGAAAGCCACTGAAAGCGAACGCGATGAGCAGGGCCTGCACGGCGCGATCACTGGTGATGTTCCCGAGCGAGTCCTTGATGATTTCGAATTTACCAGTGTCCACGGTTACCCGATAGAGCAGGATGGCGGTAAACACGATCCAGCCGATGGGCATCATCCCGTTGGCCACGCCATACAAGGATGAACTGACGGCTTGGGTCATCGGCATATGGTAAACCGCCACCGAGGTCACAAAGGCGCTGAAAAACCCGGCCATCGCGGCAACCCAGGAGGGCTTGCGGAAGACCCCCAGCAATATAAGCACAACGAAAACCGGTAGCATAGCCACCAGCGCAGAAAGCTCAAGACTACCGGCAACAGGATCGTAGGATTGTGACCACATGGTCTTGTATTATACTCGACGAGTCCAGTTTCCGGTAACTAAATTGTTGGAAAAAAGCAGGCCCCGATTTTCGAGCCAGCGGTCTATGCTTTGGCGGTCGCGGCCTTCTTGATCTCAACACCCGCCATTTTCTCGACGAACGTGACGATCGCGGAGTGGTCCAGGGTTCCCTTGCCATCGTTCATGAGCGACATGAGCATGTTTTGGACGGCGCTGGTGAGGGGCAGCGAGACTTTCATGGACTCCGCCGCCAAAAGCGCGTTGCGCAGGTCCTTTTGGTGGAGAGCAATACGGAAACCGGGTTGGAAGTTGCGGGAAATGACCATGGGAGCCTTGGCATTGAGTACCGTGCTGCCCGCGAGCCCACCCTTAACGGCGTTGAAGACGACTTCGGGATCAAGGCCGGCCTTTGTCGCCAGAGTAAGCGCTTCACCCATCGCCGCGATGTTACAGGCGACCATGATCTGATTGGCGAGTTTGGTGACGTTGCCGGCACCCACCGGCCCGGTCAAGGTGACGCTGGCGCCCATGTTCTGCAGGATCGGTTGGATCTTCTCAAACGTCTCAGCCTTGCCGCCGACCATGATCGCCAGAGTTCCTTCGATGGCCTTGGGCTCGCCACCGCTAACGGGCGCGTCCAGGAACTCGACGCCCTTGGCGGCGCACGCCGCGCCCACCTTCTGGGCAACCACGGGGCTGATAGAGCTCATATCGACAACCACTGAACCTTTGGCGGCGCCTTCCAGGATGCCGCCCGGCCCGAGAACCGCGGCCTCTACCTCAGGCCCGTCGGGTAGCATGGTTATGATGACGTCCCCTTTAGATGCCGCGTCACTGGCACTCTTGGCCGCCGTTGCGCCTGCGGCTACAACCTCAGCGATGGGAGCGGCAGCAACATCGTAGACCGCCACGGAATGTCCCGCCTTGAGCAGGTTCTTCGACATGGGCTTGCCCATGATGCCTAGACCGACAAATGCAATTTTAGCCACGACTGAATTCCCTTCCTTGTATAGATGATTGTACGAAAGAATGCCAAGCTACGCCGTGCTGGCAGGCTGCTCGGAAATCTGGTGCACTTTTACGATTTCGTCGATCAAGAACAGATCGGTGAGTAAGGCACGGAGATGGATGGACGCGTTCAGATTATCGATCAGTTGGGAGCTTATTGTGCGCTGCGCGAGGACAATCTCAATGGCAGCCAATGAATCTTGGGCGTCCCGAGCCAGCACTGACAAGAAAGCCTGGTAGCGCTCCGGCTGATCCAAACCTTCTTCCTTAACCGCGGCGGCGCAAACTTCAGAGAGACCGGTCAGAGCAGCTGCGGCGCGTCCCAGAAAATCGCGGATCAATGCGCCTTTCCCAGTGCCCGGTTCGCCGGGCAACCCTTGCCCGGCGAAAGCCAGCATGAACTCATAGCACTCTTCGATGGCGTCGCAACGCTCGGCTAGTTGCTTGAACATTACTTCGTGGAGGTAACTACCCACCGCTCTGGATCGTGATGCTCCAGATAATGTTCGCGGGTGATAGAGCCGCCAATCATCGATTTCGTGATATCGAACTTCTCGGGCCGGAGAGCAAAGTAGACGTGGGCCATGATCAGGCCGATCAGCCCGACACCCGCCAAACCGTGAAGAACGTACATCAGACCCCAGGTCATGTCACCGAAAATATACGGATTCCGGGTAAAGAATGGCGTCCGCACACGCTTCATCATGAACATTCCCGTGATCGTGACCGATAGACCCGCCAGCACGATGATCAGATGGTACATTTTGTTTTCCATCGGATACTTCGCGAACTTCCGGGGTTCGGGAGCCGGCTTACCGGTGGCCAGCTTCAACCGGCGCTTGGAGTCTTCGATATCGATTTTGTCCGGCCAGATGGACCAGAAA
>CAZDGT010000068.1:0-13364 GCA_964504905.1 uncultured Bordetella sp.
GTGGGCGTGCGGCGATCGTGAGGCCTTCGCCTTCCGATACCGCCCAAATCCTCACCCGCCACGGTTCCGAGCCAACCGCGGCAATTCCCCTAAATCCCCTATGAATGCTCCCACCGTTCGCGACGGAAGCGAGTTTCCGTCCTTGCGCCAGCGCTCAGCCAAGTGGCGGCTGCCATAGAGGCTGTCGCTCGCGGTCCACTCGCCAAAGGCTTCCTCTCCATCGAAAAATGCGAGATACACGTCGTCAGTGCGGGATTGATGCGCCAGAACTCGGGCCAGTTCGAGCAGCAAACCAGTGGATGACCCACCATCGCTGGCGCCCACGAACTTGCGGCCTGGGAAAAATTTAGTGTCGAAGTGCCCGGTGATGGCGATAGCCCGACGGTCCCCGCCCTTGCCCGGGAACTTCGCAATGATGTTCTTCATGGCGATAGTGCCTTGCGGCGTTTGGGCCCGGAACGCATCCTCAATGACTTCGCAGCCATCCTGTTGGAGTTCGGCGATTATGTACTTCTGCAGGGCTAAATTTGCGGCCGAACCAGGCGGCCGGGGACCAAAAGCCACCGCGCGGCGTGTGTATTCAAACGCAGATTTGCCGGACACGCCGGCCGCATCGGCCGTCGCCGCCAATCCCAGCACGAGGGTTGCGATCCAAATAGGTTTTAAGGCGAACATTCGTCTTCCTGGATTTCCGTAATTTTCTTCCGCGCTTCTATCATAAACCGTGGAACGGCCGGGGCACCCAGTTACCAGGAAGGGGGTAGTACCACCTGTAACCTAAAGTTCTCTACGACAGGGTCCGATTGCAATATCATATACTTACGACTTGCTCCAAAACACCTAGGCTGTGTATTATAGTACTCCGGGTTGGAAGCCCCGGAGAATCGGTTAAGGACGCTGAACCTAATGACCTCCGTCGGTAGCATTCTTCGCGCGCAGCGGGAGACCCAGGGGCGCGCGATCGCAGAAATCGCGGAAGAGCTTTGCATTACTCAACGCTACCTGCGCGCCATTGAAGAGAATGACACAGCGAGTATTCCGGGACTTTTCTTTTTCAAGAATTTCGCGCGGCAATACGCCGCAATTTTGGGTATCGATGAAAAAGTGATCCGGCCGGCGTTAGACGCCATCAAGGAGCCGGAAGACACGCTACCGCGCCACGAGATTCGCGTCCCCGATCGCTTGGTACAAGAGTCCAACCGCCGCCACCTGCCGGATGTCTCGCTGGGATGGTCAGTCATGGGATTAGTGGTGGTGTTGCTCAGCTGCTCCGGGTTTTATGCCTGGTGGAAGCGTGCCCCACAAAGGTCAGCGGCCCCGGCTGCGATCGCGCAGACCGCTCCGGTGATGGCAGTAGCAACGGCCACCCCTGCTGTCCAGCTAGGCGGCGCGCGTGAGGGACAACTAGAAGTCCGTAGTGAAGTGGTGCCGGGCGAAGCAAGCGGCGTGGTGTTGACCCTCTCGGCTACGGAACGGACCTGGCTCTCGGTCAGCAGCGGCGGCAGGGAGATCTTCGCCGGTGTTCTGCAACCGCACGAATCAAAGACTCTCGCAGGCCTGGATGGCGCCACCATGAAAGTCGGAAATGCAGGTGGTATCGAAGTACATTGGAACGGGAAACCCATAGGTCCCCTCGGAACACGGGGTCAAGTGCTCACCATACGCTTCACACCCGAGGATTTCGAAATTGTTCCACCGAAGCAGCAACTGTAAGGCTGCTAATCTTCAACGGTAATCTTCGGTCCCGCCTTCTTCTCTTCTTCCATACAGCGCGCTTCGATTCTGCCAGCAAGTTCCAGGAATGGAACTGCGTGAGAGTCCTTGCTATCGCGGCTGGCCACCGGCTTGCCGGTATCGCCACCGATACGGACTTCGGGCTGCAGCGCCAATTCCCCTAGAAACGCTACCTGCATGGCTTCCGCAGTACGCTTCCCCCCGCCATGGCCGAATACGTCAATGCGTTCGCCGGAACCGGGCGCAATCAGATAGCTCATGTTCTCAACCATGCCCAGAATGGGTACGCGCACCTGAGCAAACATATTGACTGCCTTCCGGGCGTCTTCGAGCGACACGTCGGATGGGGTCGTCACGATCACCGCGCCGGAGAGCGGAGCGGTCTGGATCAATGACAATGCCACGTCCCCGGTGCCGGGCGGGAGATCAATGATCAGGTAGTCAAGTTCGCCCCAATCCACCTGGCGCAGGAACTGCTGCATGACGCTGTGCAGCATGGGACCCCGCCAGACCAGGGGCTTGTCGCCTGGATTCAGGAATCCCATGGACATCAGCTTCACCCCATAGCGCTCGATGGGACCAATGCGGTCGTCTTGTCCGCGCGGAGTCTCGTGCGCGCCCATCATCAGCGGAATGTTAGGACCGTACACATCGGCATCAAGCAACCCGACCTTGCGCCCGACTTTGGCAAGGGCGATCGAGAGGTTCACCGCTACTGTGGTTTTCCCGACTCCGCCTTTGCCCGACCCGACAGCGACTAAGCGTCGTACACCGGGGATCGGCATCTTTGGCGGACCTTGAGGAGGTGCTTGCTGAGGTTGTTGGGGACCCATGTATTCCGATAGTAGCAACCCCGATCAAATGGGCGTTCACGCTAATGCGAGATTCGGTTGCGCTCGCAGCGTGGAATCGGAGAACTCGCCGCGTGTGAACTTAGGAAATGCCGCCGCGGCGATCATTGCGGCGTTGTCGGTGGAGAGGCCCGGCGTGGGGAAAAAGACTGGATACGGCAGGTCGCCGGCGACAGCGGCGTCGCGCAGGCCGGCGTTACAGGCCACGCCACCGGAGATCACCAGACTACGCGCGCCTATTTCATCCGCTGCTTTGGCCGCGCGGCGCAATAGTTCGCGGATGACGGTGTGTTGAAACGAAGCCAGCAGATCGAGCGTTTCCGCCGGAGTAACAGACAGCCATTCGCCCGCGCTCGGGTTCGGATTCACCTTGAGCAGCTCCCGGCGAGCGGCCATTTCCGCGGAGAGATCGCGTGCCTCCGTCCAGCGGAGGACGGCAGTCTTCAGGCCGCTAAAGCTGAAGTCGAGCGTGTTCCCTTTCATCTTTGCGAATGTGAAGGGGACAGCGCGGGGGTCGCCGTGCGGCGCAAGGGCGTCGATGACGGGTCCACCGGGATAGCTGAAGCCGAGCAGCTTGGCGACTTTATCGAAGGCTTCGCCCGCGGCATCGTCACGGGTCTTACCCAAGAGGCGATAGACGAAGCCGTCGAGTACCTCATAGAGGTGCGTGTGGCCCCCGCTGACCACGAGTGCCAGCGCCGGAAGTTCCACGGGATTCTGGCTCACCACCGCGTGGATGTGGCCCTCTATGTGATTCACGGCGATCAGGGGCAAGTGGTGCACGAGCGCGAGCGCCTTGGCGTAGGTAATCCCGACCAGCAGCGATCCTACCAGGCCCGGGCCATGCGTGACAGCAATGGCTCCCAGATCTTCGAGTCTGGTCGCGGATTGTTCCAGCGCCAGACGCACCGCCGGCACGATGGCTCGCAGGTGCTCGCGCGAGGCAAGTTCCGGAACCACGCCGCCGTAGCGCGCATGCGTGGAGATCTGCGACGCGACCACTGACGAGAGGATGGCGGAGCCGTCCTCGACCACCGCAGCCGCGGTTTCGTCGCAGGACGATTCAATACCTAGGATGCGCACTGGTACCTAGTTTACAGTGGGGAAACAGTGCTCCTTTCCGGTTTCGACTACTACCTTCCTGAAGAGCTGATCGCGCAGGAGCCGCTGGCAGATCGTGCCGCGTCGCGGATGCTGGTGGTCGATCGCAAGGCGGGTACTTTTGAGAACCGAACATTCCGCGAGTTCCCTTCCTTTTTGCGCCCGGACGATTGCCTGGTGTTGAATGACTCGCGCGTGTTCCCCTCGCGCCTCTACGGCCATCGCGAAGGGCATGACGGGCGGGTGGAAGTATTTCTGACGCAGCAGGAGTCTCCGGATGGCCTGCGGTGGACGGCGCTAGTGCGCCCGGGGCGCAAGATGCGAAGCGGCGAGCGCATTGTCATCGCCGACGAATTGACTGTCGAAATCGTTGGCCGCGGCGAATTCGGCGAGCGCACTGTGAAGCTATCGCCCAAAGGCGACGTATTCGAGGTGCTGGAGCGGGCCGGACACGTGCCTCTGCCGCCTTACATCCACAGATCCGACACGGCCGCAGACCGGGAACGCTATCAGACCGTCTTTGCGCGAGAACGCGGTTCGGTGGCTGCGCCAACGGCCGGGCTCCACTTCACGCCGGAGATTCTCGACGCGTGCCGTGCGGAAGGCGCGGCTGTCGCCAAGGTGACGCTCCATGTTGGGCTGGGCACTTTTCAGCCGTTGCACACGGACATCATCGAAGACGTGAAACTCCATTCGGAACGTTTCGTGGTACCGCAGGAGACGGTAAACGCGATGAACGCGGCATCGCGAGTGGTGGCGGTGGGAACCACCAGCGTCCGCGCGATCGAAAGCGATCCGGCCCGGCCGCAGACGGAACTATTCATCTCGCCTGGCTTCGTCTTCCGGCGGACGGGGGCGATGCTGACAAATTTCCATTTGCCGAAATCGAGTCTGCTGGTTTTGGTTTGCGCCTTCGCTGGACGTGAACTGGCTTTGGCTGCTTATCGCCACGCCGTGGAAGCTCGATACCGCTTCTTTTCCTACGGCGATTGCATGCTGATCCTATAATCTGGATTCGCGGCTCTTGTGGGATAATCGAGGTCGTTGGAACTGCGCCGCACACTTTCCGATCTGCTCACAAAGGCGCGCCAGCGCTCCTTTCAGCACCTATTGCTGCACCAGTGGACGCGGGCGGCGGCGGTAGCTTGCGCTTGCAGCATTGTCATTCTGTTGGCTGGCACGGAGTACTTGAGCGCCCTCTGGCTAATCCCAGTGATTGCAGTGGCCGTAGGCATTGGTTTCTATGCAGCGCTGCGAAAACGGCCGTCCGCGTATGGAATCGCGCAGCGCATCGATGCCAAGTTAAGGCTGGCCGACACCCTCTCGACTGCGGCACATTTCCTCGAGGCCCCGGACGCGGCCGACACGGTGCTTCTGGCGAGCCAACGTTCGCAAGCCGAACGCCTGGCCGAGTCTGTGGATCTGAAGCAGGCGCTCCCACTAACCCGTCCGCGCGCGCTTTATCCCGCCGTAGGATTGGCGTTAGCTCTTGCGGCGGTACTCCTGGTTCGCTATGCCGTATTGGGATCCTTCAATCCGCAGCCTTCCTTGGTGGCGAGCGCTTTCGACAACGTGTTCGGCTCGCCCCAGGAACAAGCCAAAGCCGGTGGTTCTAAGGATGGCGGCGATCAACCCAGCGATGGGCGGGACGAGGACAAGGACGCTCCCAAGAACAACGATTTTGCCGGCGATCCATCCGCGACGTTCGACCCGGCTTCTCCCCCTGAGAGCCAGCAGAAGAAAGAACAGGCCGAGAAAAAGGAACAAGGCAACGACCCAGAGAAGAAGGGTTCTTCTTTCGGCAAGGATTCCCCGCCCGACGACAAGAAAGAAGGAACTAAGGAAGAGGCGGGCGGGAAGCAAAGTGATAAGGCCAACCAGGAACCCTCCCTGATGAGCAAAGTTCGCGATGCCATCAACCAGATGATGAACAAGATGAAGTCTTCTCCCAAAGACTCTGACAAGAATCAGAAGAGCGATCCGACGCAGAGTGAGCAGCAGGCAGGGGAAGATAGCCAGTCCCAGCAGGAGAAGGGCGACAGCAAGCAGGCGCAGGATGGCAAGAAATCCAACGATGCGCAAGACGCCAGTAACAACGCACCCATGAAAGCCTCGCAGGACCCGCAAAGTGGCGCGGGAAGCCAGGAAGGGGACAAGACCGCCAAGCAAGCGGAGGCCCTCAAGGCCATGGGCAAGATATCGGAGCTGCTGGGCAAGCGCGCCGAGAATGTGAAAGGCGCTGTGATGGTGGAGGTGGGCTCCACCAAGCAACAGTTGAAGACTCCGCTTGGGCAAGGCCAATCTGCCCATACCGAGGCGGGTGGTGAAATCCACCGCGACGAAGTACCGCCGATCTATGAAGAATTTGTGCAGCAGTACTTCGACCAAATTAGAAAACCTTCATCATCGACTTCGCCGAGCCCGCAACCTATTGCGAAGTAGGACGCCTTCCATCCCCATCAAAATAGCTACCTAAGCTATTGAAATATAAGGTATTGTAATTAAATTGTAACTATTATCTTGTGCCCACCGCCGCGGCAGCGGTATACTAACCGTAATCTCTATGTAATGGGAAAGTAACATACGATCCCATGACCATGTTAGTCATCGCAAACTTCGGTGGTACTACAGTTTCTCGCGGGCAAGCCTTCCACTTTGGTGTTCCCGCACAACAACTGTTTACCAGCTAATATTTTCCACCCGAGACGTATAGGCCCACCGGTCGATGCCGCTCGTACAAACCCATGGAGGCTTAAGATGAATACTTTATCGAAAGCCGCTAGACTTACGTTGTTCTCAGCGGCTATGGTTTTTCTGGCGCTCACCGGCGCCCAACGTTTGATGGCGCAGACTGAAACTGGCCAGATCACTGGTACTGTCACCGATGCGCAAGGCGCCGCAGTGAGCGCTACGGTAACCGCAGTCGACATACAGACCAAGGCGACCCGCACCAGTCCGACAAGTTCCGGCGTTTATGTTTTCCCAAATTTGGTCCCAAGCACATATGAAGTCACGGTTACCGCTCCCGGCTTTGAGACCTTGAAGCAGACCGCAACAGTGGGTGTGGGTGGAAAAATCGGCTTGGATTTCCATCTGACAGTTGGAAATGTGCAAACAGTTGTAGAAGTGAATGAGTTGGCCACGCGCATCAACACGGAAACTCAAACCGTCGGCAATTCCATCGTGGGAACTGAAATCGTCAACTTGCCCACCATTACGCGCAACCCTTACGACCTCATAAAGACGGTTGGTAACACAACCGATGCGGATCCGACCGGGGGGTCACGGGGTGTCGGCGTCTCGATCAACGGCCTGCGGGCGAGCGATGTAGGCATTCTCCTCGATGGAGTACCCAACAGCAACAATTTCGATACTAAAGTGGGAATCCAGACGCCTCTGGATTCAGTGGGCGAGATCAACGTAATCACCAACAGCCCCACCGCCGAGTATGGCCGCGCGTTAGCGGGTTTTATCAATGTCGAGACCAAACACGGAACGAACACGATCCATGGCTCGGCCTACGAATTCAACCGCGTATCGGCGCTGACATCCAACACCTTTGACAACAACGCCAATGGCATCCCGATTTCACCTTTCACTCGCAACCAGTTTGGTTTCGCCGTAGGCGGGCCCATTGTGAAAGACAAGCTTTTCGTATTCGCGAGCCCCGAATGGATTCGCGTGCGCAGCGTCGGCACGCAGTTCGCGACGGTCGCAACACCGCAGTTGCTTGCCGCCTCGGCGCCCGCTACGCAGGCGTTTTTCAACACGTACGGCAAGTTGAAGCCAGACGTTTTCCCGCTGCAAACATTCACGCGCGCTTCCGTGTGTACGGACGGTGCTTGCACGGCGATTCCTGCAAACACGCCGGTCTACCAAAAAGTCGGTTATAAAGTGCCCTCCGATTCCGGCGGCGGTGATCCGCAAAATACTTTGTGGTTTGCGGGACGTATCGACTACAACATGACCGACAAAACTCAGTTCTATTTCCGCTACGCGCGCGTAGACACGGATTACGCTGCGGGCACTCTGACCGATAGTCCTTACGTGGGCTACGATACCGCGGAATTCCTAGCGAACAACGCCCTCGCCTTCTCCATCACGCACATTTTTTCACCAACTTTGATCAGCCAGACTAAGCTCAGTTTCAACCGCTTCGCTGACACGCAACCGCTGGGCACTCCACCGATTGGTCCGACACTCTACACCACGCTAGGTGCTACGAACGCCTTGGGCAACGCGAGTATCCTCTATCCGGGCTATTCTCCCCGCACTCCGGGCAACTCGATTCCCTTCGGCGGCCCGCAAAATTACTATCAGCTCAATCAGGACTTCACCAAGGTTGTGGGCGTACATAATTTCCGATTCGGCGGACTGTATACCCTCCTAAATGACAATCGGACTTTTGGCGCTTACGCCGAAGCGGTAGAAGCGCTCGGCACCAACAATTCGACTGCCCTTAGTGGCTTGGTGGGCGGCACGCTGCACGATTTCCAAGCGGCGATTTATCCGCAAGGCAAATTTCCCTGTCATTTCAATGGATCTGGGGGCGCCGTCAATCAGACACCGGATTGCAGTCTCACTCTCCCCGTGGGTCCCCCGAACTTCAGCCGGAGCAACTTGGTGCATGAAGCGGCCCTGTATGTGCAAGATAGCTGGAAAGTGAAGCCGCGGTTGACCGTGAACCTAGGTCTGCGCTGGGAGTATTTCGGGCCGCAGGCCAATCGCGACCAAGCGCTGGATTCGAACTTTTTCTTAGGTGCCGGTAACAACATCCAGACGCAATCCGGCGCAGGCCAGTTGTTGCTTTCCACCGACCCCAAGAATCCTTTGGGTGGGCTATGGCATAAAACCTGGAAGAATTACGAGCCTCGCATTGGAGTTGCATATGATCTGTTCGGCGACGGCAAGACGGCACTCCGCGGCGGCTACGGGTTGGGTTTCGTACCGAATTTCGGAAACGTCACTTTTAACGTGATTCAGAATCCGCCAAACTATGCTGTAATTGCGCTGAGTGCACCCGCCGATGTGCCGACCATTCCCATTACCACCAATAACGCCGGGCCGCTGGCTGGTTCAAGCGGGACGAAAGCGTTTACCCGTCCAACCGTGCGCGGTGTCGACCCTTACATCAAGACTGCGTATGCGCAAACCTGGAGTGCCTCAATTGAACACCAGTTCACTAGCGACTTGTTGGTGGCACTGGAATACTCCGGCAGCAAGGGTTCGGATCTCTACTCCATCAATCGCCTGAACATACCTGGCTCCGCTCTTCTCTATGGGGGGACAGGGACGGCCACTACGCGCATCAACGACCAATACTCCTATATCAACTACCGCACTAACGGTGGATTCTCAAACTATAATGGGCTCAACGTTCGCACGGACCTACGGAATTTCCGGCGTCAGGGCCTGACGTTACGCGCAAATTACACGTGGTCGCACGCCCTCGACAACATCAGCAATACGTTTAGCGAAACGACGACCGGGTCTGGGAACCTAGGCGTGCTGGATCCCCTGAATCCCGCTCTCGACAAAGGCAGCGCTGAGTTCGACGTGCGTCATCGATTCTCGCTGGCCGCTACATGGGAAATTCCGTTCAAGTCCAGCAGTAGGGCTGTCAATGCTGCCGTGGGCGGATGGAGCATCAATCCCATTTTCAACGCTCGCACAGGGACCCCGTTCACCGTGTACGATTGCACCAACGCTGCTTATGTCTTCTGCCCGCGTGTGATGTACAACACTCCCTTCCAGGCGACCTATACTCAGACACCGACAGGCAATCCAAACGAGTTCAACTATCTGAACTTGGGGACGCCGAACTCGAGCTATGTCAATGCTGTAACTGGCGTGGCGGATTTCGGGCCATTCCCTTCGACCATGACAAGCCGGAACAGTTTGGTCGGGCCGGGAAATTGGAACCTGGATTTTGCAGTACACAAGAACTTCACTCTGACGGAGCGCTTAAAACTGCAATTCCGGGCAGAGGCTTTCAACGTGTTCAACCACTCAAATCTATATATTGTCAATGGGAACACCGATGCGTCGGCTACTCACTTCGTTACGGCAACCAAAGGCATCCGTCAGGACAATGCTGCTGTAACAAACCTTCCAGAAAACCGCAGAATGCAGTTAGCCCTTAAGCTAATCTTCTAGATTCGGGCAATCGCGCAAAAAACCGCCCTGCCCTCAGAGATGCTGGCAGGGCGGTTTGATTTTACGGAAGTTATCTAGGTCCGGTCTACGTGCAAGTTATTGGTTACGGAGAACACTCCGGAGACGGCATTGGCTTTCATGTTGGCCAAGTTCTTGTCGCCTTCGGTTGCCACGGCGCCTTCTAGCCACACGTGACCGTTCTTGACAATGATATGAATGGTTGGTACGGCGCGCAGGGACTAGCGGTCCAACCCCGTGGTCCCATAGATGGCCCGATATACCGCCAGCCGGAGCCGGTCGTCATTGGGGGAAACCGGCAGAACCTCGATGCGGTTCTCCACCTTTTCCACGCCTTCAATACTTCGTACCGCCTTTTCGGCGTCAGACTTCAATGTGGGACGCGACACCTGCCCCATCAGCGTCACGGTCGCCCCGTCCACTTTGTACTCGAAGTTGTCGAACACGCCGTAGAACGGCAGCATCACCAATTCGTGACGGACTTCCTTTTGAAGCCTCAACTGCCCCTTCGAAGAAGGGACGCGCTGATCCTGAGCCCCCAGACTTCCCATAATTCCCAGGGCCAACATGCCAGGTAGTGCAAACCGCAAAACGCTTTTCATTTGGGTAACCCTCCGTTTTCTTAAGTAGCATTTTTGTGCCCGAAAAGAAAGCAGCGGCTAGTCCTTTATTCTCAAACAGATTGGTTATGGTTTTGTTGGGCCGGCTGCAGGAAGCTTGGCTGAGTTCGCCCGGCCTGCAGAATTTGCAGGGTATGGTTTGCGCAACCACACGACGCGTTGATACGCCGCGGCGGCGCGTAAACGAACTGCGTCCTTGGCATCGTCGAACTGCGCCAGAATAAGGGGCAACAGCGATGGGTCATTTCGCAAAGCCAGCGCATGCACCACGGCGGCACGGACCGACGCGTCTTTGTCGCTCAACGCCTCCTTCAAGGCATCCAGCACCTCAGGGCTGCCGTCATTCGCGAGCAATATGGCGGTGGTGGCGCGTCCCGAGACTCCATTGTCCGAAAGGAGGTCTTGCATGGACGAAACGCCTTCACCCAGGCCGGGAACGGGCGCGAAACCTACTCCCTGCTTGAGCGCGAAGATCAGCATGCCCTTGGGCGTATGGAACAGACGCAAAGTGTCGCGTTTCTGCACGGTGAGAAAGTTCGACTGCGTCTTGGCCTCACGCTGCAGGATTGCCAGCATCGCCGTGCGGCCGCGCGGATCGCCCAGGCCAAGCAGCGCCTTGGCTGCCGCGAAGCTCACTTCCGGTGCGTTGTCGTCGAGGGCTTTGTTGAGGTGCTCCGCGGTTGCTTTGTCCTTGAGATCAACCAGGCTGGCGACGGCCGAAAGGCGGACATAAATATCTTTGTCGGATAGCGCCGTGGCGATCTGCGAAAGATAGGGCTCGCGGGGGCCGATCAAGCCCAGAGCAGCCACCGCCTGCTTGCGGACGTCCGGGTTCTTGTCCGCCAACGCCACGCTGAGGATCTGGTTGGCGCGGGTTTCTTCCGGCGTTGGGGGAGGCGCAGGCGGCCCGACTTTGGATTGCGCCCCTGCAGCACAAACGGCCAAAAAGAACAAAAAGACCCACTTTCGCATCGCAAGCCTCCGCGCCGATCCTCAACTCTATCGCAATCCGAGGGCCGCGCGCACTCCTTCGACAGGCAGGTCTTTCCAATGGCGTCCCATGTTATCCAGATTGGTGAAAGAGCGCGTCGCCATGCGGTCGATGTACAGAAAACCCTGTAAGTGATCGATCTCGTGCTGCAGTATGCGCGCGAACCAGCCGTAGTCTTCGATGCGCCGCGGCTGTGCGCGCTCGTCAAGAAATTCGACCGCCACGCGGCGAGAACGTTTGACCAGCGCGCTGAATCCCGCAACGCTCAGGCAGCCTTCGAAGAATTCGACGGTCTCATCGGAGTACTCAACAATCTTCGGGTTGATCAGCACCATGAATGGAACCGGCTGGCGCTCGCGCTGGGCAAGAAGCTCCGGGTTGATACCGGTCAGATAATCGGGACGATCCTCGACAACAGCGAGCTGGAGTCCCAGCCCGATCTGAGGCGCGGCCAAGCCGACGCCGGGAGCATCGCGCATAGTATCGCGCATGTGGACGATCAATTCCTGAATGGCCGGGTGAGCGATTTCTTCGGGCGTGAGCGGACGGGCGGTCTGCCGCAGAACGGGTTCGCCAGCTTGCACGATCTTGAGCCGCACGGGCGTCTGGCTTAAGGCTTCACTTGTCGCTTTACTGGTCTCGTTATTTGTCCCAGGCATGGTGCTGCGGACCGGCATCGCGCGCTTCCACGCGATCATACAGATGGTCGTCGCACGTGGTGCCCAAGGCTACGTTGTAGAGGCTGGTCAAGCCCAAGCCTTCACGCAAATCCTCATCGAAAGCGTGAAGTTTCTTCAAATGCGGCGCCAATGCCGGGACTTCTTTTCCGGAAGGAGTCCGCAAGAACATCTGATAACCGCCATGAATCAAAAGCGCGATCTCGCCGCCCACCAGGACGCCCGCCTTGCCAATCCCCATCTTGCCGTCGCCCAGATCTTCTATCACCGCCCCACAACCATCGCGAGTCACCAGGCAGCGCGTGGAGGATTCCATCTTGGGCATAAAGCCATGCTCCTTCAGGCCGGCGATGCGCTCTTCGAAGCTTTCCACCTTGGGTTTCTGATTGCGAAAAAACATAGAATCTCTATTATAGTCAATCGCCTAGATCGGCCTGGATGGCGGCGGCGATGCTATGGGCGAAGTGTTCCACGCGCTTGAGTTCCGGCCCCTCCACCATCACGCGAGCCAGCGGTTCGGTCCCTGAAAAACGTACAACGATGCGCCCGGCGTCGCCAAATTCGGCTTCCGCGATGCGAATCTCACGATTCGCGCGATCGAGTTCTTCGAGGGGGCGCTTATTTTTTACGCGCACGTTCACCAGGAGTTGCGGATAGGTTTCGAGTTCTTGAGTAAGAGCGTCCAGGCTTTGCCCGGAATCACGCATAGCCTCGAAGACACGCAGGGCGGTCAGCAAGCCGTCGCCAGTGGTGGCGAAATCGCGGAAGATGATGTGGCCGCTCTGCTCGCCGCCCAGTGGCGCTTGGCGGCGCTGCATTTCCTGGAGCACGTACTTGTCTCCCACTGGAGTGCGCACCAGTCCAATGCCGTGGCGCTTCAGAGCGCGTTCCAGACCCAGGTTCGACATCACGGTCGCGATCACTTCCGTCAAACGGCCGGCGGCCTGGAGGCGTAAGGCGGTCACCAGCAGGACCGCATCGCCATCGATGATTTTTCCGGAATGCGATACGAATAGCGCGCGGTCTGCGTCACCATCAAAAGCGACTCCAATATCCGCGCCGCTCGCCAGCACGCCCTCGCGCAACCCTTCGAGATGCAGCGAGCCGCAGTTCAGATTGATGTTTTTGCCGTCGGGAGCGCATCCGATACATGCGACCTCGGCCCCCAGGCGCTCAAACAGAGCGGGAGGCAAAAAACTCGCCGCAGCGTGAGCGG
>CAZDGT010000069.1:0-1974 GCA_964504905.1 uncultured Bordetella sp.
CCTGGCGAACCAATCGGCAGAAGCCGCGGCTAGGGTCGAGAAAGCCCTCGCCAGCCTTGCCGCCGATGCAACGGAATCCCCGTCCGATGCCTATTGTCTCAAAAGCTTTCGCGACCGCCTGGCGCTTCCTCTCGATGGAGCCGAGCGCTCGGCGTTGTTGGCTGAGGAGCATCTACGTCGCCGACGCACGATGTTGGACACTCTCGCGAAGGCTGCCCAGAAGCCAGACTACTGTCTGAGACGCGACATTGGCGGCTCCGAGCGTGATCGGCTCTTTCCGCTCACCCAATCGTGGGACAGCGAGTGGTATGCGGGAGTGCAATAAATCCAGAAAAATCAGTTGGAACCGCGGATGGACGCGGATAGACGTGGATTGCTTGCGCAATGGATCAAAACCAAGAAACACGAAATTGTGAGCCGACAAAACGAACATGTCGCTCCTTCTGCCCTTGCGGCTCTTGCCTATATCCGCGTTCATCCGTGTCCATCCGTGGTTCCATTGTTGTTTCCGGGATAAAGAATCTCTTTCCCATTCCCTCGCTCGATGCCGTGAACCTCGTCGGCAATGCTTTGATCCGCGCACACACGCTCATCCTACCCGAGACCACCGTACGGCGACTGTTGCCCGATGAGCTGACCCTCCTGCCGCAGACGTTGACCCCGCCGGGAATGCACCCGCTGGTCTTGTTCTTCCAGCGGATCTGGATCGCGCTTAGGCCCCGCGGTTAGACGCCCTGGCTGCGGGCGTTGGGAAGCCAGGGTGGATAGGGCAGGCTGCCGCGGATACGCGTCTGCATCTCGAAAGAGCCAAGCGGAGTGCGATCGAACCCCGGGGCCCAGCCGCTTTCGGGGAAACGTCCGCGCGGTACGCCGCGGAGCGGAGGATCGACGAGGTCGAGCGCGGTGTGGAGGGGACGCACGCGCGTGATGTCCCATTTCTTGTCGTAATCGGAGAGCACGCAGAGCGGCCCGACACCGAGCGGCAGGCGGGTGACGAGCGGCATCCTCTGGATCTCGCGCCAGGCAGCGAATTCTTGAACCTCATTGGCGGGCAGAAAAGGCGCGTCCGTCGTGTTGGTGAGATCGATGACCGGCTCCGATGCCGGCCCGTGGATCAAGAAACGATCCTGGCTACTGTCGATGCGCGCCGGGTCTTTGGGATATCCCCAATAGAGCCGCCCACCCACCATGGCCAACCAACCGTCGAGACTACGGTCGAGGAACAGGCGCACGAGGTAGAGGGCGGGCACCGCGCGTCGTGTGGCGCGGCCTTCTGTGACGTGCGCGAAGGGGATGCCGATGATCTCCTCCTTGTAGCTCATTTCCGGTGTCAGCGTCGGCAGCGACATGCGCATGCGCGAAAAATCCGAGAAGAAAAACACCAGCGGATGTGTTCCTTCTGGGGTGAGTGACTGCGTACCAAGCACTACGCCCGGCGGCAGAAGCGCCGCGACTTCAGCGGCGGGTCGCGTGATGGCAAGGCCGCGAATGCGCGCGTCCCCGACGAGGTTCAGCGCTCGCGATGGCCACCACACCGGCATCAGGCCCTCGCGCAACGGCGGCATGCCCAAATCCCAGCGCGCGCTTTCAGACATCTGGCCGCGCAGTCCCCAGGTGAGGAAGGGCTCGGCGGCGTTGATCCAGGCGTGCGCTAGACCGGTCCAATATTGCGTCATCAGCGAGAAGGGATTCTGCGCATCGGGCGCGTCCATCTTGAGCTTTGACATCAGCCGGCTCCTTCCGCGTCATGTACGCCATCGAGACTAAATGATCTAGGGTTCACTCTAGTGACAGGAATAAACCCGAAAACAACAATTGAACCGCGGATGGACGCGGATGAACGCGGATACAGACATTAGCTACAAGGGCAAACGGAGAAACGCTTGGGCTACGGCCGTCCACAGCTCTGTGCTTCTTGGTCTTGATCCGTTTCGCAAGCAGTCCGCGTCTATCCGCGTGCATCCGTGGTTCTAA
>CAZDGT010000070.1:0-7889 GCA_964504905.1 uncultured Bordetella sp.
CGTGGGTCAGCGTGATGTCGTATTCTGCCAGGCGCAGTTCTTTGACTTCGTGCAGTCCGGTATCACCGTAAGTGAACAGCTTGCGATCTTCAGGATCGGCAAGCCAAATGTGACGCACTCCCCACTGACGGTATTCGTCGAGCTTGGGAACGATATATCCTATCCGGTCATCAGGTGAAAGGATTTCAATCGCAACCAGCGGCGGCGCACTCGGAACTTCGCCTTCCGGTTCGCCCTCAAAAACAGCAATGTCCGGTATGCGATAACGGGTCTCCTGGACGCGATGGCGGACTTCCGGCAGCACATAAAGCCCGGTGCGTTCCTCGTAGGATCCCAATTGGCGAACGAGCAATCCCTGCAGCCTTCCGTGCGATTTGTTCCCCATGTTGCGTGCGATCACCTCGCCGTCGAGATATTCGCGGTCGGCGCCGTCGAACGTTGTGTGGAGATACTCGTCCACGCTCATGAGAGTCTTGGTGCCCATACTCTGCTGCCAGTCTAGCAGCTAGGGTATCCGGCTATCCGCGCGCCTTGGGGTGCGCCTTATCATAAACCGCCATGAGATCCGTGAGTGACACCTGCGTGTATTTCTGGGTCGTTGCCAAACGCGCGTGGCCCAGGAGTTCCTGAATAGCGCGCAGGTCGGCGCCGTCGGCGAGCAGGTGAGTGGCGAAGGCGTGACGCAGGCTATGCGGATGTATCGATGAGTCCCCGGAGATCATGCGTGCGTAGAACTTGACGATCTCGCGAGCACCGCGGTCAGAGAGCCGTCCGCCGTTGTGGTTCACCAAAAGGGCGCGCTCGCCCGGTTTGGCGGTGCGCAACTGCAGATATTTTTGGAGTGACGCCGCTGCTTTCTCTCCGTAGGGGACTTGCCGTTCCTTGCGGCCCTTGCCGCGTACGCGAATCCAGTGTTCCCTAAGGTCGAAGTCGTCCACATTCAGCCCCACTAGCTCGCTGATGCGCAGACCGCATCCGTATAGCAGTTCGAATAGTGCCACGTCGCGCTCCGGATGCGGCCGCTCGAACTTATCTTCGCCTACACCGTCGACCAGGGCGTTGGTCTGCTCCGCTGTCGGGACAATCGGGACACGCTTAGGAGCCTTGGGCGTCCGCAAGGAGCGAGCCACATTGGTGGGTACGGATTTCTCGCGCAACAAATATTGGAAGAACGACCGCACCGCCGCGAGCTTACGCCGGATCGAAATAGGATCGAGCTTGCGGTCATAGAGGCTAGTAAGCCACTCGCGCAAAATAGGTGCGTCAATCGCTGCTGGCACCGGCGGCTTCTCTCCCGGCGGCGAGAAGTAGGCGAGGAATTGTTCCAGATCGGAGGCGTAGTTACGGATGGTGTGCGCGGAGGCGTTCTGGCGGCCCAGCTCCCCAAGGTACCGTTCTATCGCCGAAGCAAGGTCAGACATGAGCGCACAAGTAGTCTTCCAGAGCGGCCAGCGCGCGGCGGCATACCTCGGCGTAGCGAATCTTCTTGTCGCGCGGCGGATTTTCCAGCTTCGGCAACAAGTCAAACGTGATGTTCGCGGGCTGGTAATGCAAGGGATCGGCTCCGGAGACGTAGGCGCCGAGCGATCCCATCGCGCTTTCACGGGGAAAGGCACGCGGCGTGTCTCCAGCGGCCAAGGCCGCGGCAGCGCGCCCGGCAATCAATCCAGTGGCAATCGATTCCACGTAGCCTTCTACTCCTGAAATCTGACCCGCAAAGAAGATATGGGCACGAGTTCGCATCTGCAGCGTGGATGCGAGCAGCGCCGGTGCGTTGATGTAGGTGTTGCGATGCACCTGGCCGAAGCGCAAAAATTCGGCGTGTTCCAGGCCCGGGATCATGCGCAACACGCGTTGCTGATCGCCGAAGCGCATGTGGTTCTGAAAGCCCACTAGGTTATAACTGCCCGCGCGCGCATTTTCCTGCCGGAGCTGAACCACCGCATAGGGACGGCGTCCGGTCCGCGGATCGGTGAGCCCCATGGGTTTCATGGGGCCAAACCGCAGAGTGTCACGTCCCCGCCTGGCGATTTCCTCGACAGGCAAACAGGCTT
Source organism: uncultured Bordetella sp. (assembly GCA_964504905.1). Taxonomy (GTDB): domain Bacteria; phylum Acidobacteriota; class Terriglobia; order Bryobacterales; family Bryobacteraceae; genus Palsa-187. Next base: position 2,055 of record CAZDGT010000070.1, read on the forward strand.
CGAAGTAACGGACATTGTCGGGACCAGGCTGGTCTTCCTCTATGTGAGCAGGAACGCTCTCTGCCGCCAGTAACGCGTCCAAGAAAGCCTCGTATTGCGGTTTGTCGAACGGACAGTTCAAATAGTCCGCGGTCCCATCGAGGGATTTGTCGTAGCGGGAAGCCCGAAACGCGATCGACGTGTCGATAGACTCGGCGTCGACGATGGGACTGATACTGTCATAGAAATACAAGCGGGTGGAACCAGTGATGCGCGCAATTTCCTGAGCCAAGGCATCGGACGTAAGCGGTCCGCTGGCGACGATCCAAACATGCGCGGGATCGAGCGTAGTTATTTCTTCACGGCGGATTTCGATGGCCGGCTCCGCCGCAAGAGTACGCGTGATCTCGGCTGCGAAGATTTCACGATCCACGGTGAGCGCATGACCTGCGGGCACCCGTGCGCGCGGCGCGATGTCTCCGATCAGCAGCGAATTCAAGCGGCGCAACTCCTCTTTGAGCAACCAAGGTGCGCTATTCTCTTGCTCACTCTTAAGCGAATTACTGCAAACCAGTTCAGCCAGATCGCCGGTCTTGTGGGCTGCGGTTTGACGAAGCGGGCGCATTTCGTAAAGCACCGCGCGGCCCCCTGCACGAGCCACTTGCCACGCCGCCTCACAGCCCGCCAGTCCTCCGCCAATGATGTGGATCTCCCGCACTTCTTCCATTATCGAGGTTGGAGGCGTCAGCGGCGTTTGGTACGCTGCGCGACGGGGGCAGTCTGCGCTTGGTCGAGCTCGCGCCGAAATTGTGACTTGAGGCCTTCCGCCGCGCCCAGGAGGGAACGCCGCAGAGGATCGTTCTCGCCGAAAGATGCCGCCGCCCGGTGGAGGCTGGAGACTGCCTGCGCACCGTGGTGCTCACTCATCGCGAAATCCCGGGCTTGCGCATGCAGGCGTGCCGACGTGGCGTGCAGCCGCCAAGCGACAGATGGCAGGTCGTGATTCTGAATGCTGGCAAAGGCTTGCTGCATGCATTCCAGCGCCTCGGCTACATCGCCTTTGCGCGCCGCGACGCGCGCCACGGCATCCCACGCCGGCGCTCGTAGCGCGGGGTCAGCGGTCGTGAGGGCGTCCTCCAGGAACTGATTTGCCGCTGCGCCCGCTTCCTCCAAGTCATCTAGGCTGAGATACGCGCCCACCAATCCAAACTCCGAGATCATCCGCCAATACCATTGCAGGAAAAACTTAGGCGTAGTCTGCCGGTCGCGCACCTTCAGGAAGAGTTGGAGCGCACGCTCCGGCTGCCCAATAGCCAGGTCCGAATAGGCGATGGTCAGCGTTGCCATGGTTCTCACCTGGCCCGCTGGCTCCTCAGCGTGCGTTTCGAGCAAGTGCTCTGCAATGCGCCGTGCGCCGGCGAAATCAAAAGCCTGCATTTGCAGCCATCCCAACATCGCCGCGAAAAGCGCGCGCCATGGTTGGTTGCCGTTCTTCTCTGCCAGCTCAATGCCGCTCTCCACCGTGCCTCTCAACTCGCCCCACCAGCCCAGGTGCATCAGAGCCAGCGCCAGTGAGGACAGCGACGACAGATACACCACCAAACTATGCGTCTCAACGGCCTTTTCCAGGCCCGAGCGCGCGATTTCGTAGGCATCGCGATACTCGCCGTGCAGCGCTTGCACGTGGGCATAGAGAATCTCGTGGTACGCCGGCTTTTCCGGACCCAGCAACTCGCCGATCTTCCGCCGCGCTTCGGCACAGCGGTCCGCCTGCTGCTTGCTCCAACCGTTGGTAATGATCTGCCAGGTGCCAGCCAGCATTTCGGTGCGCGCCTGCAGTAGTGGATCATCATGCGCGGAACACACTCTCACCGCCCGCTCGCACACGGCTACACTCGCATCGGGATCGGAGAAGGCCATCACGCGCGCTAGCCGGGTGAGCGCGCCCACGTGCGCCGCTTTCAATCCCTGTTCTTCAGCTAGGGCCACCACGGCGCCGTCGGCTTCCGCCGAGCCATCCAGATTCCCCACGGCATAGCGGGCATCGCTAATGCGTTCCAATATTTCGATTTCCAGGACGCGCGCCAAACCCGCGGGGATGCCCGAAAGCAATCCCAACGCATGTTCCAGAATCGCAGCTGTGTCGCGATGGGCATAACGGCGGGCGGCGTTCTCCGCGCTTAGAATCAGGTATCGCGCCGCGCGCTCGAACTCCCGCCCATGCTCGAAGTGCAAAGCCAGTTCGGAGGCCAATTCCAGTGCGGCGTCGGGACCCGCCGCGGCCGGTAATGCCAAGGTTTCTTCGGCTTTCTCGGCCAACAGGCGATGCAGGCGGGAACGCTGCGGCGCCGGCACCTGGCGGTACAAGGCCTCGCGGTACAGCGAATGCCGGAATTCGTAATGCGCGGAATGGGTAGCTCCCAGGACGCCCCCCGCGCGGCCCGGCCGCAGGAACTGTTGGCGCTGCGCGAACCGCTCGCAGATATCTTCGGTATCCGGCACGCTTGTGCCAGACATCGCCGCCACGGCCCACGCAGAAAAACGTCGCCCCGCGATACTCGCGCTCTTCAGGACGCGCTGTTCTGGTTCACTGAGGCGCTCCACCTGAATTTCCAGCATCTGTTGCAGCGTCTCCGGAACGTCAGGCACAATCAGCTCCAGAGGAGCCGTCAATCGCCAGGACCCGCTCTCCCGGGCTAGTAGTCCGCTCTTGACCAAGTCGCCGGTGATGGCGGTCATGAACAGAGGGTTGCCTTCCGAATGACGATGCACTAACTCCGCCAACCCTTCGGGCAGCGGGGAGCCCGGAAACTCCTGCGCGAGATATCGGGCCACACTGGATTCGTCCAATCGTTCCAGCGCAATTTCCGAGCACAACTTGTGCATCACCAGGTCCTGCCGGAGTGCCTTCAAAGGACTCTGCAAAAGAATCACATCCACGGGCCGGTAGGTGCCCAGTATCAGAAGTTTGGCGGGACCGCGACGCCGCGCCAGCGCGGAAATCAGGTCCAGAGTAGAAGGATCCACCCAATGCAGATCCTCCAGAATCATTGCTAACGGGTTCGCGGCGGTTAACAATTCCAGAGCCTCGCAGATTTCACGCACCATGCGTTCCCGCGTGGCTCCCAGAATTTCGCGCTGGAGCGCATCACGCTGCTCTGGCTTCAGCAAGGACGGGAACTGAATCAGCCATGTGGGCGCCTGCGAGGCCAGAATCTGAATGATACCTTCCGCTCCGGTTCCGCGCACCAACTGGCCGAAAGCATCCAGGATCGGATAGTAGGCCTCTTTTCCGCCGAAGCCTTCGACGCACTGGCCCCGCGCGATGCGCATGCCACTTTGATTGACAAGACGGTGCTCAAATGCATCGAGAAGCGTGCTCTTGCCCACGCCCGCTTCTCCGGTAACCAAGACCAACTGGCGGGACCCTGCCAGGGCCTTGCGCAGGTGTCCGTCCAACTCAGTGAGCTCATGCTCGCGGCCCACAGGGGCCGTTGCTCCGCCGGCCAAAGGTGCCAGGGATACCTCCGCCAGCTCCGCCACAAACCGGTATCCGCGCTTGGGAAGGGTTTCGATGAAACGTGGCGACTTGGGGTCGTCACCCAGCACTTTCCGCAGTTCCAATACATACTTGCGCAATATTTCGGGCTGAACGTAGGTTTCCGGCCAGATTGCTTCGAGCAACTCTTCTTGGGTGATCAAGCGCGCGGGATGATCCACCATATAGCGCAGCACCGCAAAAACCTTTGGAGTCAGAGCGATACGGACCTCTTCCCGCCACAAGCACTGGTCGACGGGGTCCAGCCGGAATGTACCAAATGCTTTCATTTGAGGCTTTTACGCACGGACTTTTGATTATACAGCCTGCAAACCAAGATGGCCGCCGTCAGCACCGCGTTACGCAGACGTCACGGGAACTCCACGGTTTCTTCACGCCCCGCCGGGAAGGTTGCCGTAATCTGGATTTGGTCATGCAGGGAGCTTATGTAGTGCGCCTAGGGACGCATGAAAAACAGAGCCGGGAAGAGCTCGTAGGGCGGATTGAAGAAGTAGACACAGGAAAATCTCTTCGCTTCCATTCAGGCGAAGAATTGATTGCATTCCTGCGTGGCCGACAGAAGGACGCTGTAACCGAACCACAGAGAGAAGACAGGTAGTCGCGGCGCCGCCACTGGACCGGCGGCGCCGCAAAATAGAACAAGTTTGTCGGAGGACCGGCAGGGTGGTTCAAGCCACCCTGCTTTCGTCTGCGTTTGCCGTTGCGCCGTACCCGGTGCATGGGCATTTCGCCGCGACGTACCGTTGCGGTGAGCAAAAGGAGGGTGGTATCGAGCCCACCCTTTTTTGTTTTCCCCACCTAGCCAGCACACACCTTTCCTGCTCTGGGCGAATATACCTGGCGTGAGCGAATATACAAGGATATGCCGACTTGGACTTGGCTAGCGCTGACTCTCGCTAGCTTCGCGCTCACGCCAGCAGCCGCTCACGATCTCTATCGCAGTGAATCGCGGCTGGTAGTGTCGGGACGCGATGTGTCCGCGCAACTCACCCTCAATCTGCTGGATTTCCCCGGCGTGGATCAGAACGGCGACAAGATAGTGACACAGGAAGAGTTCGCGCGCGTGTTCGACCGCGTTTATGCAGCCATCCTGCAACACTACACGCTTAGCAGTTCCGGGCCACCGGTGCGCCTTACGCGCGATAAGTACGAGCTGTTCGATGACCACGTCCTGCTATTGGATCTTACCTATGTGTTTCCTCAGCAAGTCTTGGCGCTGGCAATGACGTCGACGCTGCCTGATGTGCTGGGAGCAGGCCACATACATCTAGCGACGGTCAGGATGAACGGGCGGCTGCAGGAGCAGATTCTCGACAACCGGAACCGTACCGCCTTTTTTACTCAAACGAGCGGCGCGTGGTGGCAAACCCTAGGGCGCTTCGTCTGGCTAGGAATACAGCACATCGCCACTGGCTACGATCATCTATCGTTCTTGTTGGGACTATTGATTGCCACGGCCTCGCTGGGGTCATTGGTCAAGACTATTACGTCGTTCACCGTGGCGCACAGCATCACGCTGGCTCTGGCAACTTTCAATGTTGTGGTTCTGCCTTCACGCTTCACCGAAAGCATGATCGCGCTGAGCATCCTCTACGTTGCCGTGGAGAACCTGATGCGCCAGCGCAGTATCGATCGCTGGAAACTCACATTCTTTTTCGGCTTGGTCCACGGTTTCGGATTTTCAAACGTACTGCGCGAGATGCAACTGCCGCGCGCCGATCTGGCACTATCGTTGTTTTCGTTCAACCTGGGCGTTGAAATCGGGCAAGTCGTCTTTGTGGTGCTGCTATTCCCGGCAATCGAGGATCTCGTTCGCTCCGGCTGGACGAAGCTGCGGCCCGCCGTATCGATCGCGATTGGTTTGCTGGCGATCTACTGGTTTATCCAGCGGGCGTTTATCGGATGACTAGCGCGGGAATGGGGCGAGTTTCGGAGCCGTGCTGTTGGGCTGCCCAGGCGCCCGCGCGACGTTCAATATCATCGCGAGCGTCGAGTAGTAGCCTACCAACCCGGTGGTATCGATAACTCCCTGTTCCCCGAACTTCTCCAACATGCGAGCATAAGTCGGATCGCTCACACTCTTATTCTGCAGAAGCTCTGCGACAAAGTTGTATACCAATTCCTCGTCGGCGGCCAATCGCTCGGGCCGGCGTCCCGCGGCGATGGCGTTCGCGGTCTCTTGTAGCAATCCAGCCTTCAGAGCCAAGGGATAGTGCGCATCCCACTCGTATTGCTGGCTGGACTGGCGCGCCGCCATGATGGTAGCCATTTCGACCAGCTTCTGCGGTATGGAGTTG
>CAZDGT010000071.1:0-3742 GCA_964504905.1 uncultured Bordetella sp.
CGGAACGTTTGTGTTGCGGTGGCACGGGCGCATAGAGAAACTCATAACTCGAGCGGAATAGCGATCCGCGCAGGATGGCTTCGATGGCGCGCAAGACTGCCACCAGGGGGTAGACCGGGATCAGCAGTGCTGCCATGGAACCCGTGCCAACGAGGACCGGCAGGCTTGCTACCGAAGCACCGAGTCCGAAATGTACCGCGATGGGCCGGGCCGCGAAGCTCTGCAGTAAGAACGTCAGTACCTGCGCGCCCGTATAGTAGAGCGCGAAGAAGCGGACCAGCGCTGCGCCTTTGCCGATTTCAATCGTTGCCCCCAACTTAAACAGATAGTCCAGAAGCGCCGCGGCGCACGTGCCCAGGAAAACCAGGGCGGCGAGCTGCCATAACAACGGCGTGCCAGCGAAGGCTTCGCGGGCGCTCACGGTTTCCGGCGGACGGCTTGGCCTCCCCTTCTGCGGCCTGATCTGCCAGGCGATCGCACTGCACGCGAGGTGCAGTGCCGCAAGCAGCGCTAGCAAGTATTCCGTCGAAGTCCACGCGACGATCCTTTCGGCCAGGAGGCCACCCGCGACGCCTCCCGCGGTTCCCGCGCCGGCGATCCGTCCAAAGCTGACCTTGGCCTCGCGCAGATCGAACGCTTCGCTCAATAGCAGCCAGAAGCCCGACAAAAGTATGGCTCCCAGACCCACGATGTGCAGATAGATGAGTGGCGCGACAGCCCCCGGACTGAACGGGAGCGCAATCCACTCCGCGAGATGAAGCAGCGAACTGACCGCGAACGTGAGTGGGATCAGCAAGCGCGGCCCGACCCGCTGCATCATCTTCCCGGACAGGATCGCCAGGCCCACACTGAGCAGCGCTGCGACCACCACCATTTTGGGAAGATCGGACGGCGCAAACTCCATCAGGAAGAAGCCGTCGCGCGCGGCCTTTCCGGCAACTTGGTGGGCGATCATGCACGCTGCGCCCGCCGTGGCCCACGCCACGGGACGATTCTCGCTTGGAGTCGCTGCCGGCACTAGACCGAATTTCTCACAGCCGTCGCCCAGCGCATCCCACTTCCGCTACACGCGCGCGCTTTCGTGGATACGATCCGGTGATGGAGTCTTCTCAAGGGGCGGAACGTCCTGCAATGGAAGGTTCGTGTCCCACCAGTCCGCTGCCTTGTCACGGCAGAAGCGGGGAATCTCAGTGAGTCCCTCCAGGCTCCGTGCGAGGTCCTGCGCTGAACGCGGGCGCTTTTCAGGATTCTTTTCGAGACACTGCATGATCAGACGCTCCAGTCTTTCTGGAATGGGGAGTTCTGTCCGTTGCGATACTGGGGCTGGAACCTTCTGCACGTGCGCCAGTGCGATCGCGGTGGCGCTGGTTTCTTCGAACACCAGCTCGCCGGTCAACATGAAATACGCGACACATCCTAATGAGTAGATGTCGGCGCGGCCATCGATCGCCTTTACTCCCAGTGCGATTTCCGGCGCCATGTAGGCGGGCGTACCCGTTGCCGTGCCATCCATCGTGGTTTGCGACTCTTCGTTCTCAAAGCGGGTTTTTACTAAGCCGAAGTCGAGAACTTTCGCGAAATCGCGCTGGCTGCCGAGCTTGCTTAGAAACACGTTCCTGGGTTTCACGTCGCGATGCACCATGCCCAGCCGATGCGCCTCCTCCAGCGATTCACAGATCTGAATCAGGATGTTTTTAACCCGCCCCGAGGGCATAGGCCCGTAGCGCGTTACCAGCGTCTGAAGATCGATGCCTATCAGCAGTTCCATAACGTAATAGAACAGCCCGTCCTTGGTGACCCCGAAATCGAAAAGCGCGACTGTGTGAGGGCTGCGCAGGCTTGCCGTCGCACGGGCCTCCCGCTCGAAACGCTTGCGGATCACCGATTCGTCTCGCATGCTCCGTCCGGCCAAGATCTCCGGCCGTATTAGCTTGACGGCTGCGTCACGCGCCAGTAGGCGATGCTTTGCGCGCCACACTTCCCCCATTCCGCCTTGGCCAATCAGATACTCCAGTTGATAACTGCCCAGCTCTTCAGCCTTCTGTGAACGCAGTTGTAGCGCGAAAATCCGCCGGTTGATCAGGTTCGTCCAGAATGCACCCAGAACTAGCGGCGCGAGCCACATGAGTACGCGATTCCACCCGATGAATTCTCTATCCAAGACCGACATCGCAGTCGCGTAGCCGGCCAGCCAGGCCAGCACCGAAAGGATTGCCGCCAGCAGGTTCGCCAGCGGAGTATTCGGGATCAGTATCCCGCAGAGAATGAGCCACAGACCTACCTTCGATACTCCAATAACCGCTGTTGCGGGTCCATCCAATAGGGCGGTTTCGCCCACAGATATACAAAAAGCCACGAAAACCTGGAATGCCCCGCCCAGATGGACGATCATCTGTTTGGAAACCCAGCCCGCGCGCTGCAGCGAGAAAAACGCCGCCGACACAAGGATGAGCGCGAGCGCGATCAGGCGAATAAAAGGATGTTGCTGCAGGGCCCGCGCTTCAGGCTGCAACAAGTGAGCCGCGGTAAAGAGCGTGATGGTTGAAATCGCGGCGATTATGGAGACGATACTTAGACGCGTGACCGCCTTGTCGAGCAATTCGGGCGGGAGGTTGAATCCCGCCTTCCGCGCGGTTTCACCGGTACCGCTCACGGTTGCACTGACTAGTTGCATGGGTCTCGGTTCAACTCTGCTGGATCGCTTTCATTTTACTGCGGTTCGGCAACGGTCGTAGACGGCTAGCTCCGGGGTTCAAAAGCGCCACGACAAAGCGAGACCGGAACCGCCCAAACCAACCTGTGGAATCAGCCGCTCCGAGCGGGTTGGCGCCTGCCCGGGCAGGCTATTTTGGTGATTGTGCTTGTAGGTAAATCTCCCGATGAGAAACCCCAGAGAGCCACCGACGACTACATCCGAGATCCAATGGCGCCGGGCGCTGACGCGGGACGCGGAAACCAACGCGGCAAGTGAATACGCGCCGATGGGAACCGCAATATGATCACTGTACTCATAGGCGAATACGGTAGCTACAGCGAAGGAACTGGCAGCGTGCCCCGATGGAAAAGAGTTTCCTCCCTGCCAGAAGCCTCCGCTCCCATCGTTATCCACCGGCCGTCCCCGGTTGCTCGCTTGCTTGAGGGCGAACACCGCAATCTGTGTATGCCCCAAGGCTTCAAGCCCGAGAAGTCCCGTTTCCTTTGCGCGGGCGTTCCCCCCTAGTTGCCCGACCAGGTATGTCGCCCCGGAGATTCCTGCGACGCTGTACCACGCACCGAACTGGGAAACGCGTCCACTCCAAATCATTTGGTCCGGTGTATTGGGCAGGATCTGACCTGTCTTGCGATCAGTTGCTATCAACGCACCAGACAGCGCGGCAAACGGCAGGACATACTTCGTGATTGTGCTGGAGGGGTAATTGCTAGGCCGGAACGGACTCGCCCATAAGTGCCATTCGTTTGCTACGAATCGCTTAGGCAGATTTTCAAATCCTATTGGGGGCGGCTGGCCGGGAGATTGCTGCGCCGCTAGCTCACTTTGCAGCAATAGACATAAAGCCAAAGGTGCGATCCACTTGCACCACCAACATCGCTTGGAAAAAGAAACTGCGTAATGCCCGATTGAATTTGCAGAGCATAGCCTTGATACAAAAGAAGAATCTATTGGCCGACATCCCGGAAACACCCGCATCTGCTTGTTTACTTTGGTCGGGGTAGGGCGATTCGAACGCCCGACCCCCTGCGC
>CAZDGT010000072.1:0-8496 GCA_964504905.1 uncultured Bordetella sp.
CCACGCAACATGCCGGAGTGCTCGCAGGTTTGGGGGCAGGGAGTTGGTCGGCGCTGGTTGCCGTCATCATGCCGGGAATGGGGCGCCTGTTTGACCTGCACCTCTACGGTACTGCGTTTTTTGCCGCCAGCGTGTTCCCACTTGCGGGGACGGTGTTGTGGTGGGTGCTGAGCCGACCTAGGCGGTAGCACGCACGGCTTTGCCCAGCGCTATCTCCATCTCAAGCTTGTACTGAGCCAGCAACACCCCGGTCGCGGCCTCGAACCGCATGACGAGCACGGGTTGGGTGTTGGACGCACGCAGCAGGCCCCAGCCCTCGCCAAACAAGACCCGAACCCCATCCACATCAATGACATCGTGCGTCTTGCGAAACTGCTGGGCAACGCGCGCTACAACTGCGAATTTTGTTTCGTCCGGACAATCCACGCGGATCTCGGGAGTTGAAATCAGCTTGGGTAATCCCGCCAACTGCGCGGACAGCGGCTTGCCGGATTTCGCTACGATCTCAATCAGGCGGCAGGCGGCGTAGAGCGCGTCGTCGTAGCCGAAATAGCGGTCGGCGAAGAACATGTGTCCCGACATCTCGCCCGCCAGCTCTGCGTGCTCCCGTTTCATCTTTGCCTTTATTAGCGAGTGACCTGTCTTATACATGATGGGATTGCCGCCCAGCCGCTTGAGCTCGTCATAGAGAAGCTGTGAGCACTTGACCTCCCCAATAAAGGTTGCGCCCGGTTTGCGCGTCAGAATCTCGCGTCCGTAAATCAGCAAAAGCAGGTCGCCGTAAATCACGTCTCCGTTTTCATCCACCGCGCCGATGCGGTCGGAATCGCCGTCGAAAGCGATGCCCATATCGGCCTTTTGAGCGAGGACGGCGTCTCGCAAATGCTTGAGATTCTCGGGAACCGTAGGATCTGGATGATGGTTGGGAAAGTGTCCGTCCATCTCGAAGAACAGTTCGGTGACTTCAACGTTCAGGCGCTTTAGCAGCTGATGGATCACGGGGCCAGCGGTGCCGTTTCCTGCATCCAACACTACTTTGATTCGCCGGTCGAAATTGAACTGGGGAGCGAGTTCATCGAGATATGCCGGGATGATATCCATCGAATGATGCGTGCCATGGCCGGTGGCAAAATCGCGAGCGTCGATCCGTCGCCGGACCTCCTGGATGGTCTCGCCGTGCAGTGAATCCGCGCCGCACACCGTCTTGAACCCATTAAATTCGCTGGGATTGTGGCTGCCCGTGATCATCACCGCGCCATCGGCTTCCAGATGCACCGCGGAAAAATACAGCAGGGGTGTGGGGACCACGCCGATATCAGTGACCTCGCATCCGGTTGACTGCAAGCCCTCGAGTAACGCATCGTGCAGGCGCGGGGAACTGAGCCGGCAGTCGCGTCCCAAGTTAATGCGCGGGCCGCTGTGCCGCAGCATATGAGTCCCCAGAGCACGGCCAAGGTCTGCGATATCGGGGCTTGCGAGCTCAGTTTCAGCGATGCCGCGAATATCGTATTCGCGGAAGATGGTGGGCTTCAACATTCCTTTGACGGTAGCAAGTCCGCGAAGCCCTTGCGTTACCTTTTCTTGGCCGCTGGCTGCTTGGCGATCACCATGTCCTTGATCTTGTCGTAGGTCGCCTGGGGAAGGATGCTCTTGGAAACCAATTGATCCTTGCGTTCATACGGCCGCCCGTCCACGATCTTCTTCGAATACGCGTCGCCGATGCCGGGCAAGTTTTTCAATTGATCGACGGTCGCGCTATTAAGGTCTAGCACGGCGGCAGGTGCTGCGGGAGCAGGCGCGGTTTTCACCGCAACCTTAGCCGGGTTCTTGGTTTGGGCGCCCGTCGGCATGGCCAGACCAACCAGAATCAGGCAGGCAAAGAACGCAAGCAATAGTTGGGATTTGCGCATGCTCACAGTGTAGTTCATCGGACAAAGGCAGTTACTTGCGCTTCTTCGTGGCTCTCGCGCCAGGTGCCGCGGTCAGCGCCCGCAGACGCGCCTGCGCTTTTGGAGTATTGGGGTGCCCAGGATACTGCTTCACGAAGGCCCGGTACGCGGCGATGGCTTCCTTGTCGCTTCCGGCCTTTTGGTATTCGACGCCCTTCATGTACATCGCATCCGCTGCTTTGGGGCTATCGGGATAGCGCTCCACCACGGCGGTGAACACCTGCGCCGCGTCGTCATATTGCTCGCCATGATCGTAGATCAGACCCATGTAGTACTGGGCCTCGGCCGCGTTCGGATTCTGCGGAAAATACTTCAAGAATTCGGCGAACTCGTTCAGCGCGATTTTGTCCTTGGCTCCGGTGTAATCTTTCACTGCCTTCGTCCACAGAGCCTCCGCTGAAACGCCGGATGGCGTGGTTGTGCGCTGGGTTGGCGCGGGAGGCGCGGCATCGGTCGCGTCGGGCGGGGGCGGTGCAACCACAGGCGTGTTCAGCGTTCGCACCGCACTCGAAATGTCCGCCAGCTTGTTATCCAGATTCGACAGGCGCCGCGAGAGATCCGCCAGGTTCTCGCGGGTGGACCGCAGTTCCTCGGCCGATTGATCCACCTTTGTTCCGAGCACTGCGATGGGAGCTTCCACCTGGGCCTGCTGCTCGGTGAGCCTCTCGGTGAGCGTGCGTTGCAAGGCTGCAGCCGTGGAAGAAACCTTGTTGGATTCTTCTAGCGCCTGCTTGATCAGGGATTCCAGGGCGGCCATCTTCTGATCCTGCCCGGCCTGCAGTTGCTTTACTTGATCCTGTAACTGCGCCACGTCGCGCTGGATAGAAAGAAAGTCGTCGCGTTTCTGGCCTAGGAGCAGGACGGGGAAAAGCGCGAGCACGAAGAGACAGGTTGAGTTCTTCACAGTCTTCTCCTCTTCATCTTAATCCGCCTTCGCCGACTTAGCTTTCGCGTCAAGATACGCCTGTCGGCAATCCGTAATCAACTTGCGGGCATGCATAGGCCCGTGCCATCCGTCGATGCGTGTCTGCTTGCCTTCCAGTTCCTTGTAGATCGTAAAAAAATGCTCGATCTCGCGCCGCATGTGAGGCCACACTTGATCCACGGTCGCGATCTCCTGATAGCGCGGACTGCTCACGGGCACGGCCAGAATCTTCTGATCGCGTTCGGCGGAATCGACCAGGTCCAGTACCCCCAGGGGGCGCACTTCAATCAGGCAGCCGGTGAAGCTAGGCTCAGTCATCATCGTCAGCACGTCCAGGGGATCGCCATCGTCGGCCAGTGTTCCAGGAACGAAACCGTAGTCGCCGGGATAGTGCAGCGGAGAAAAGAGGGGACGGTCCAAGCGGAACACGCCCAGCACTGGGTCGTACTCGTATTTGTTGGATGAGTTCTTGGGGATTTCCACAATCATCCGAATCATTTCGGGGCTATTCGGACCAGGGTCTAGATCGTACAAATTCACCATGTAATTCCACTGTAGCAGGGGGAGGCCGCTGTCTTCTCCCCATATAATGGTGGTTTGGAACTCGAAAAAGCACTCCTGCGCAAGGTGGGCGAGGCCGTCACGCGCTTCAAGATGATCCGCGAGGGCGACCGCGTGGCCGTGGCGCTTTCGGGCGGCAAAGATTCGGTCACTATGCTGGAAGCGCTGCTACTTTTGAAAGAGCGCGCCCCCATCAATTTCACTGTGTGCGCGTTCACCGTGGAGCAGGGGAAATTTCTGCGCCCGATTCAGCCGTTCGGCGAATATCTCAAGTCCCGCGGCGTAGATTGGACCTACGTCACGGACAACCCGTCGCTGCGGCTGATCGATGAGCAGCCGGATCATGGCTGTGACCTGTGTAGCCGCTATCGCCGCCGCGCCGTGTATCAGATCGTGCGCGGACTCGGCGCCAACGTGATCGCGTTCGGGCATACGGCCGATGACTTCTGCGAGTCGTTCCTGCGCAACGCTCTGTTTACGGGACGTATCAGTGCCCTGCCGCCTATCACTTATTCGCGCCAGCGGGATTTTCGTTTGATCCGACCGCTGGTTTACGTAACCGAAGATCTGACCACGCGCTTTGCTGCGTCTCTTGGCGCTCCGGTGATTCCTTGCGGGTGTTCTCAGCGCACCGGCACCGTGCGCAGGACGCTACGCGACATGTTCGGGGAACTTGAGAAAGAGCATCCACACCTCAAAGAGACGCTGCTCTCCGCGATGGGCAACATTCAAACCGGCCGTCTGCTTGACCCGCGGTATTTGGACCTCGACGGCGAAACTGAGACGCCAGAGGAAGTGGAAGCCGCCAGCCCGTTTGCGATCGTCGACTAACGAAGATAATCTTCGAGCCGCACGCGTGCGTCGGTCTTCGAATCGCGATACTTCACGATGACAGGAGTGTAGAGCGAAATTCCCCATTCCTGGCCCTTGCCCTTATGGATCGCACGCGAGCCGGCCACTACTACGGCGCCTTCGGGAATCACCAGCGGTTCGTCATCGGCCACAGTTAGGACCTCGCCGCGCACCAGATCGTAGACTGGCGTGGAGCGTGTAATGATGACCCCGCTGCCCAACACCGCGCGTTCCTTGATGATGGTGCCTTCGTAGATTCCGCAGTTGCCGCCCACCATTACGTTGTTTTCAATGATCACCGGCATGGCGCCCACCGGCTCCAGCACACCGCCGATCTGCGCGGCCGCGGAGATGTGGCAATCCTCACCGATCTGCGCGCAGCTTCCGACCAGCGCGTGGGAATCGACCATGGTGTTTTTGCCCACATACGCGCCAACATTGATGAACATCGGCGGCACACAGATGACGCCGCGCCCAATGAAGGAACCGTCACGAATGCTGGAACCGCCCGGCACGATGCGCACGCCATCGTCCACGCTGAACTGCCTCACTGGAAAGGTCGCCTTGTCGAAATAGGGCTGCCGTGAGCGGTCGATCGACATGTCGACGATGGTGCCCATGCGGAGCCCCAGCAGAATGCCCTTCTTGACCCACGTCGTCACGCGCCAGCCATTCTTGGCGGATGCGTCCGGTTGCGCCGCGCGCACTTCTCCAAGGTTCAGCTTCTGCTTGAACTGATAGAAGAGGTCAAAATGTTGCGCGGTGTAGGTAAGTGGTTTGTTGTCGAATAGCTGTTCGATCTCAGTTTGCATTCCTGCTCCCGGCACCGGCCAGCGCCCCCGCCAGCAATCCTACCTGCTTGAGCACGGCTTCGATTTTTGACTGGGTCGGCGGCAACGGTGGGCACATCGGCAAACGATAGACCGGCTCGCACAAGCCCATCATGGCCATCGCGGCTTTCACGGGTATGGGATTCGACTCCGCGAAATTTACTTCCATGAGTGGGAACCACTGGCGGTGCAACTTGCGCGCGCCCGCGAAGTCGCCGGCCATGGCAAGCTGCGTGAGCTTTGTCATCTCGCCGGGAATTTCATTGGAAACGACCGAGATCACGCCGCGTCCGCCGAGCGAACATAGCGGGATAGTGAGGGCGTCGTCGCCCGAGAGGATGTCGAAGGTATCCGGCAGATTGTGGCAGATCGCCGCCATTTGACTGATGTTGCCCGACGCTTCCTTTACGCCGCAAATATTCGGGATCTCCGAGAGACGCTTTAGCGTGGAGGCTTCGACATTGACGCCCGTACGCCCCGGGACGTTGTAAACGACGATCGGCAGCGGCACTGCGTCGGCGATGGCTTTGTAGTGGCGATACAGACCTTCCGGAGTGACTTTGTTGTAGTACGGTGTGACGGAGAGCAATCCATCGACGCCGAGGTGTTGCAATTCCTTGGCGAGTTCGATCACTTCGGCCGTATTGTAACCACCGGCTCCGGCCAGCACCGGCACTCTGCGCCCAGCCTTGCGAGCTTCCTCCACCGAAATTTCCACCACGCGCAAATGTTCTTCGCGCGTAAGAGTGGGGCTCTCCCCCGTGGTGCCGCACGGCACCAAAAAGTCGATCCCTTCGCGAACCTGGCGCTGGACTAGCCGCCGCGTCGTCGCTTCATCCAACGACAAGTCCTGATTGAACGGAGTCACCAGAGCTGTGCCGCATCCTGTGAACATATGTCACCCCTTGGAAAATAAAACGTCGCTAAACTCGACTACGCCTTGCTTCCCTACGATCCATTGTGCCGCTTTCAGCGCCCCTCGTGCGAACCCTTCGCGCGACCGCGCCGCATGCCGCAGCGTGATGGTGTCCGCCGCGGAATCGAAGCCAATCTCATGCGTTCCTGGATGGCGGCCGGCGCGATTGGAGCTCACGTCGATGTTACGCGGATAGCCTGCGGCCTTCATTTCTTCCACCAGCTTGATCATGGTGCCCGACGGCGCATCTTTCTTGGTATCGTGATGGATCTCCCAGGCCCACGCACCGTACTCTTTTTCGTCCGCCAGCAGCCGTGACGCCTCGCGAACCACGCGCAGGAATACGTTCACTCCTACGGAGAAGTTAGGACTCCACACCAACGCACTGCCGTTCTTCTCCACCGTCGCACGCACTTGATCCATGTGCTTTAGCCAGCCCGTCGTGCCGACGACAACCGGCAGCTTCATCGCCGCTAGTTGTTCGATATTGCCGGGCACCGCCTCGGGCACAGTGAACTCTATGGCGACGTCGGCGCCTTTGGCCTTGGCGAAATCGTCGCCGATATCGACGTTGGCGCTCACCGTGAACCCGTACTCCGGCGCGAGCTGCTCGATCAGCCGCCCCATCTTGCCGTAACCGATGATCGCGAGTTTCATTTCTCAAACGCCGCCGGATCGGGATCGGTGAAGAATTCCCGGTGCAGAGATTCTACCGCGCCCTTAAGGTCGGCGGCAGCCACCACCACGCTGATATTCAGCAGTGACGCACCCTGCGAAATCATGCGCACATTGATGTCTTTCAAAGCGGTAAACGCGCGCGCCGAGATTCCAGGAGTGTGCCGGATGTTATCGCCCACCATGCAAACGATGGACTGGTTTTCTTCCACTGTCACTTCCGCGAATTCTTCGATCTCTCCGGTGATGGCTGCCAGCTCACCGATGTTGTCGATCGTTAGCGACACGCTGACTTCCGAGGTCGCCAACATGTCGACGGGCGTCTCGTAGCGGTCGAAGATCTCGAAGATTCGTTTCAGGAAACCGTGCGCCATCAACATACGCGTCGAGACGATGTTCACCAGCGTGATGTTGCGCTTGCACGCAATCGAGCGAATGGGGCTGGTGGACTTCGGAGCCTCCGCCGTAATTAGGGTCCCCGCCACCTGTGGCCGCCGCGAATTCAGGATTCGCACAGGAATGTTTTTCTCGATGGCCGGGAGCACGGTGGCCGGATGCAGCACCTTGGCGCCGAAGTACGCCAGCTCCGCGGCCTCCGCGAAGGAGCACTGTTTCACGCGGTATCCGCCCGGCAGGATCGTGGGGTCGGAAGTGAGCATGCCGTCGACGTCGGTCCAGATTTGAATCTCTTCCGCGCCAATGCCCGCGCCCACAATCGAGGCGGTGTAGTCCGACCCGCCGCGCCCGAGCGTGCTGGTGACATTTTCCATTGTCGAACCAATAAAGCCACCGATTACTGGGACGACTCCCCTGGACGCTGTATCAGCAACGCACTCAAGCCGACGGTTTGTTTCCTCAAAGAGCGGCCTCGCCTGGGTGTGGCGATCGTCAGTCTTGATCAAACCCCGCGCGTCGTAGTGCAGCGCCGGAACGCCCAAACGGCTAAACGCTCCGGCCACGACAATAGAAGAAAGCCGCTCCCCGTATGCGGAAATCGCATCGGTGGTGCGAGGCGTAAGCTCGCGCATAACCATTAAGCCTTTGACGAATTCCTTCAATTCCTTGAAGGTCGCTGTGATGCCGAAAGGGGTCTTGTTCAAGCTGTCATGAATACCCAGCTTTTCCGCTTCCGCAAGATGGAAGTCTCGAAGAACGCCAAGAGAAGAAAGTGTTACGCTACTTCCTTTCACGGCCATCGCTGCCACTTGCAGCAGCTTGTTGGTGGTCTTGCCCATTGCCGACACCACGACTACTGGCCTCCGCGCGAGCCGATCCCGCACGATGCCTGCAATACGCTCGATAGCCTCCGCGGATTCGACGGAGGTGCCGCCGAATTTCATCACAATCATCGGTTAGCGTTCCCTGGCCGCCGCTTGGCGCAGCAATCCCTTCGCGACCATCACTTCCGCAATCTGCACCGCGTTCAACGCCGCGCCCTTCAGCAGTTGATCGCCCGCCACGAACATCGCAATCGATTTGCCGCTTGGGTCGCTTGTGTCCTGCCGAATGCGTCCCACCAACACATCACCTTGCCCCGATGCGTCCTTGGGCATGGGGAAGTAGTTCTTCACCGGATCATCGATCAGCTTGACACCCGGCGCGTTCGACAGAATCTCACGGACTTCCGCCGGCGTGATCGGATTCTCGCACTCGAAAGTCAATGCTTCGGAATGGGCGCGCAGCACCGGCACGCGGACGCAGGTGGCGCTGATGCGGATGTCGGAATCCGCGAAAATCTTCTTGGTTTCCTGAACCATCTTGGTCTCTTCTTCGTTGTAGCCGGTCGCC
>CAZDGT010000073.1:0-6953 GCA_964504905.1 uncultured Bordetella sp.
GTGGATGCGCAAGATCACGTGTTCCTCTTGAACCGGCAGGATGTGCTGGAAGGCGATCTAAACGCGGGCCATCTGGCCCCCTCCGTGATTGAACTCGATACCGACGGCAATCTGATTC
Source organism: uncultured Bordetella sp. (assembly GCA_964504905.1). GTDB lineage: Bacteria > Acidobacteriota > Terriglobia > Bryobacterales > Bryobacteraceae > Palsa-187. The sequence goes on from CAZDGT010000073.1 coordinate 119, forward strand.
ATTCGTGGAGCGACGCCAAGCAACTCGACCCGCGCCTCCACAGTTGCACCTTCGACAAGGACAACAATATGTGGATCGCCAGCGCGCCCTCGGGCATGGTGCAGAAATACTCGCACGATGGCAGCAAGCTCCTGCAGCAGATCGGCAAGAAGGGCGTGGTCGATTCCTCCGACGGCACGGTCAAGGGCCAGCCCTTGAACTCGAACGCCGCACAGTTCTTCATGCCCTCCAGCCTCTACGTCGATCCGAAAAACGGCGACATTTATGTGGCCGATGGCGAAGGAGTAGGCGGAAACCGCCGCATCGCCGTAATTGATAGCAAGGGCGCATTTCTGCGCCAGTGGCAGCCGGAAGGAATGCGCGTGGTGCACTGCCTGAGCGTGGCCAACGATGGACTGGCATACGTCTGCAACCGCTACGAGTCGAGGATTCAGGTTTACGACAAGCTGGGCAACTTCAAGAAGAACATCGAAATTCCCTGGACGCCATACACCGCCCCGCCCGATGGTAAGCCCAAAGAGAGCGGCGGCGCGGCGGTATCGCTCGATCTTTCGCGGGACGCCAATCAGCGATTCATGTATCTGCTTAACCAGAACACTGCGGAAGTGGAAGTCCTGGAGCGCGACTCCGGCAAGGTGCTAGCCAAATTCGGCCGCGCCGGGCATTTCCCGGGTGAATTCGACCAGCCGCACGGCCTCGCGGTGGATTCCAAAGGCAACGTTTACGTCGCCGAAAACCGCGGGAGAAGAATTCAGAAGTTTAGGCTGGTCCCCTGAGCCCCTGCCCCTATGGGTCTTGCGGGGGTCGCTGGCAAGTGATAATCTACGGCAGACTGGAGAACAACTTATGATGAAGCCTCTGACAATTGCATTTCTAGGAGCGCTGCTGTGCGCCTCCCTTCCCGCTCAGCAAGGCGCGGTGACGCCGGCGCACACCAACTTGAAGGTTGGCGATATGGCCCCCGATTTCACACTGCCCGCCACTACCGGAGAGAAAGTAACCCTCTCGAGTTTTCGTGGCAAAGCCCCCGTGGTTCTGGCATTCTTCCCGGCCGCATTTACCGGTGGCTGCACCAAAGAGATGTTGGGCTACCAGGCAAGCATGGCCAAGTTTGAAGGCGCCGCGACCAAGATTTTCGGCGTAAGCGGCGACAATACGCCTTCGCAGAAAGAGTTCGCCAAGCAGCTGAATGTGACCTTCCCCATCCTCAGCGATTTTGCGCAACGCAAAGTGATGGCGGATTACGGTGTGCTTCTGCCCAATCTCGGAATGGCAAACCGCACTACTTTCGTGATCGACAAAGATGGCAAGATCGCGCATATCGAAGAAGGCAGCGGCGCGATCGATCCGTCCGGCGCCGAAATGGCGTGCAGCCGTTTGGCGCACAAATAGGGAGCCCGTATGAAAAACATGCTGGGAATCGCGGCGCTTGGTACCGCGGCACTCTTGACGGCGGGACTCGCCTTCGCGGAGGATGTCCCCCCATTTTGGGCGTACGGCATCCCACCTGGGCCGCCGCCCGCCGCAACTCCGGCTGCGCCAGACCCCAGCATGAAGCATCTGCCCGGCAACAGCCTGTCTTTCACGCGCGCCCAGATCAGCAATGGATTCGGTCCGGCAGATTGGTATCCGGGCGACCATCCCCCGATGCCCCCCATCGTGGCAAAGGGTAAAGAACCAGCCGTGCGCGCCTGCGCCTTATGCCACTATCCCAATGGCAAGGGCCGAGCCGAAAACGCCGGCGTGAGCGGATTGCCGACTGCCTACTTCATCCAGCAGATGCTGGATTTCAGAAACGACCTGCGCAATAGCGCCGAGTCGCGCAAGGCCAACACTAAGGCCATGACTGCCTTCGCCAAGGCCATGACCGACGACGAGATTAAGCAGGCGGCCGAATACTTCGGCGCCATAAAGTGGACGCCGTGGATCAAAGTGGTGGAAAGCAAAACGGCGCCGAAAACGCGCATTCAGGGCGGTCTCTACCTGGCGCTCGAGGGCGACGAGAAGGAGCCCCTCGGCAACCGTATTATTGAAGTTCCCGTGAATGCGGAAGCTACTGAGATTCTTCGCGACCCGCACTCCGGATTCATCGCCTACGCACCCATCGGCAGCATCAAGAAGGGTGAGGCGCTAGTGAAGGCCAAGCAATGCGCTCTTTGTCACGGCGACGGGCTCAAGGGATTAGGTCCCCTGCCTGGATTGGCAGGCCGTTCGCCCAGTTACCTGATGCGGCAGATGTATGACATGCAGCACGGCTTCCGCAAAGGTGCCTGGATCGATCTCATGAAGCCGATCATCGCCAATCTGACCGATCAGGAACTGCTCGAAATCTCGGCCTACGCGGCGGCGCAGACGCCCTAGGGTGTTCGCCAAGCTAACAGTACATGTAGCGAGCCTAGCGCTTTGCACAGCGCTCGGTGGGCAGACGCTTGTTGGACAAACTATGGTCCCGCCGTCTGCGGCGCAGCGGGCTCCTCGCGCCAGCAATATGGACTTGGTGGGTTATAACGACCTCCAAGCCCGCAGCGCGTATCAGCCGGTTATCCAGAAGCAGGGCGAACGCTGGATCGCTTACGTTGGCCATCATGGCGGCGAGGCGCTCAATCCCCAGACCGGCAAGATGGAGCCGAACGGCACGTCCATCGTGGATGTGACCGATCCGAAAAACCCCAAGTACCTGGTTCATATTCCCGGCGAGCCGAAGGATCGCGCCGGCGAGTTCGGTGGCGCATCCATGGTCCGCGTGTGCAGTGGCAATGATCTGCCCCACGCGCAGAAGGGCAAGTTCTATCTGCTTCGCGATTTCGGCAACAGTGCGCATGAGATCTGGGATGTTACTGATCCAGCCAAACCTAACCGCATTACGGTTGTGGTCAGTGGTCTGCGTGACACGCACAAGAATTGGTGGGAATGCGACACCGGCATTGCCTATCTGGTATCGGGGCCGGTGGGCTGGCGCACTCCTCGCATGATGCAGATCTACGATCTGAGCGACCCCTCCAAACCGGTGTTCATCCGCAATTTCGGTCTGCCAGGCCAGGAACCCGGCGCAAAAGGTCCCACACCCGGTGGCTTGCACGGAGCTTTCTCCACTGGGCCGAAAGGCAATCGCGTGTATCTTGCCTACGACAACGCACGCAACGGCGTGATCGAGATCGTGGACCGCGAAAAACTGTTGAATGGGCCCAAAGAACCTACTGACGAGAACCTGCGCTACCCCATCATCACGCGCGTCGATTTGCCGGACGATATGGGCGCGCACAACATTGTTCCCATGCTGCGCATGCCCCTTTCCGAGTTCGCCAACCAGAAATTCAGCAAGGTGAAAGATTTCATACTATTGATCGGCGAGACCACTCCCAACGAATGCAACGAAAGCCGGCAGATGGGGCGGATCTTCGACATCACGACGGAATCCAAACCAGTGGGCGTTTCCACCTGGACCGTGCCCGAAGACAGCGGCAATTTTTGCAGCGCCGGTGGACGTTTCGGCACGCATTCGACCAATGAGAACTTGCCTCCGATGTACGCTAATCGCGTAACCTTCGTGGCGCATTTCAACGCGGGCGTGCGCGCCGTCGATGTCCGCGACCCCTACAAGCCGCGAGAGATCGGATACTACATTCCGGCCATCACGGACAAGACCGACAAGCGATGCCTCGGCGAAGGCGCAAGCCAGACCTGCAAGACGGCGATCCAGACCAACAACGTCGAAGTGGATGACCGCGGCTACATTTACGGCGTCGACCGCGCCAACACCGGCATGCACATCCTGGAGTTGAGCGGCCCCGCGCGCCAGGCCGCGGACTTCACGGCGAAGTAGCGATTCGCCTACTTTTCCACGACAAAATCCCCGACAAACACGGCATCGATGCCCGAAGAATAGAAACTCCGCACGGCGTCGCGCGGCGTCGAGACCAGCGGGTCGCCAAATAAATTGAAGCTCGTATTGTAGAGCACTGGCAATCCGGTGGCTTTGCCTGCCGCGTGCAACAGGCGATGGTAGAGCGGGTTATCCGCCTCCGCCACCGTGTGAACGCGCACGATATCTTCGCCCAAAATCGCCGACGCGAAGGTCTTGCGGTGTTGCGGTTTCACGCGGCCGACCGTCGCCAGATTGCGCGCATTGGGACCGGCATCGAAATACTCCGCTACCAGTTCCGCGGGCACCGACGCCGCGAACTTGCGGAACGGCTCGCGATGCTTGATGAATACGTTCAGATTCTCGGTCGAATACGGATCGAGCGGTGACGCCAGGATGCTGCGGTTGCCCAATGCGCGGGGCCCGAATTCCATGCGGCCTTGCATCCAGGCGACAATCTTGCGCTCGCCCAGCATGCGTACCGCCTTCGCCAACACGTCATCGGACGAGCGCAGATACTGAAAACGCAGCTTGCAGTTTTCAAGAACCTTCTTAATCTCTTCGCGCCCGTAGCTTGGTCCCAGCAGCATGGAATTCGGACCGACACGTTTGGTTTGCCGTTGCCGCTGGTGCCACACATGGAACGCTCCACCTAGAGCCGTCCCGGAGTTACCGGCCGCCGGCTGCACGAATACGTTCTTCCAGCGGGCGCTGCGCTCCAGGAACTCCACCAGCAGAGCGTTGTAAAACAGTCCGCCCGCCAGGCACAGGTTCTCGCCTTTGCCTGCCATCGCCAGGACCGCATCCTCCACGGCGCGTTGTAACCCGTGGGCTATCGCGGGCGCCAAGTCCGCTGGAATCGCTGCCCCGTCGCTGAGTCCCAGACGCTCGAAGAATTTGGCGCTGAAACCGCCGCTTGCGCTGCGATGCCCGTCGAAATACGAAGTATCGAGACGTCCCGACGCTGCGGCGATCTCATGGAATAGCCCTACGAAACGGTCGTCGCCCGATGCCGAGAGCCACTGTACCTTGTGTTCGTCCGCGCGGGCTTGGAAACCCAGCAGTTCAGTAACGGCGCTGTAAAGCCAAGCTAACGAATCCGGATACTGCCATTCCTTCTCGAGCTGCAGTTGGTTACCCTGCCCCAGCCAGCGCGCGCCGCAACAGAAGTCGCCCGTGTGATCCAGCGTAAGCACCGTGGCGTTCTCAAAGGGCGACGCGAAGAACGCCGAAGCCGCGTGGGCCAGGTGATGTTCCACCACCGCCACTTCCGCAGCGGGGAAAAGTTCGCGCAGAGAGAAGTGCAGTGACGGATCGACGGGCCGTACCACTGCAACGCAATCCACGGCCTCGCGACTGACGCCGGCCAGGCGCAGGCATTCAGCCACTGCCGCTTCCGGGACGCCTGTTCTTGCCGCGCGGCTGATCTTCGATTCTTCGATGGCCGCCTCGATTGTTCCGTCTTTGAGAAGCGCGGCCGCGCCCCCGCCCTGTAATCCGCCCAATCCGAGAATGATCATGATCTATTTCGATTTCTTTTCCGGCAGCTTCTTTTCGGGCAACTTCTTCTCAATCTTCGCCCAAGCGTCTTTCAACGTAACGGTGCGGTTGAAAACCAGATTTTGCGGCGTGGAATCCCGGTCCACGCAGAAGTAGCCCAGCCGCTCAAATTGATAGCGGCTGCCGGGAGACGCGCTTGCCAGGCTCGGCTCCAGCTTGCAGTCCGTCAAGACTTCCACTGACCGTGGATTCAAGTTGTCCGTGAACTCGTGCCCCTCTTCCACATCGTTGGGATCTTCCTTAGTGAAGAGCGTTTCGTACAGCCGGACTTCAGCGTTGACCGCGTGTTCCGCCGAGACCCAATGGATCGTCGATTTCACTTTGCGCCCATCCGGAGCGTTCCCGCCGCGCGTCGCAGGATCGTAAGAGCAGTGAACCTCTATCACTTCGCCTTGAGAATTCTTCACCACGCTGGTACATGTAATGAAGTAGCCGTAGCGCAGACGGACCTCGCGTCCCGGTGATAGACGGTAAAACTGCTTGGGCGGATCTTCGCGGAAATCGTCCTGCTCAATATAGAGAACTTTCGAGAACGGAACCGTCCGACTTCCCGCCGCCGGATCTTCAGGATTGTTGACAGCTTCCATCTGCTCCACTAGCCCATCGGGATAGTTGTCGATCACGACACGCAGCGGATGCAGCACGCTCATCACTCTCAAGGCGCTCTGGTTTAGGTCCTCGCGAACGCAATACTCCAGCAGCGAGAGCTCTGTGGTGCCGTTGGTCTTGGATACACCCAGGCGTCCGCAGAAATTCCGCAGAGCCTCTGGCGTATAACCGCGCCGCCGCATCCCGGAAATGGTGGGCATGCGCGGATCATCCCAGCCATTTACGTATTTGTCCTGGACCAGCTTCAGCAGCTTGCGCGTGCTCATCATGGTATAGGTCAGGTTCAGCCGGTCAAATTCGATTTGCTGCGGATGATGGATGCCGAGCTGTTCCACGAACCAGTCATAAAGCGGACGGTGATCTTCAAACTCCAGCGTGCAGATGGAATGCGTCACGCCTTCGATGGAATCGCTTTCGCCGTGCGTGTAGTCGTACATCGGGTAGATGCACCATTTGTCGCCCGTGCGGTGATGATCGGCGTGCAGGATGCGATACATCACCGGATCGCGCAGATTCACATTCGGGCTGGCCATGTCGATCTTGGCCTTCAGCACACGAGAGCCATCGGGGAACTCGCCTTTGCGCATGCGATCAAACAGATCGAGATTCTCCGCAACGCCCCGATCGCGAAACGGGCTGTTCGTCCCCGGTCGCGTGAGCGAGCCTCGATGCTTGCTCGTCTCCTCCGGCGTCAGATCGCAAACATACGCCTTGCCCTTCTTGATGAGCAGGCAAGCCCACTCATACATCTGCCTGAAATAATCCGACGCAAAGAGCAGCCGATCCTCCCAGTCGCCGCCGAGC
>CAZDGT010000074.1:0-2069 GCA_964504905.1 uncultured Bordetella sp.
GCCGGTAAAAAGAACATGGGAAAACTGGCAGAAGTCTTGTAAAATCTGCCAGCCGGCGGGGTTGTTCTGATCGGCCGCGGGTGCTCTAACCGCGGATTCGCCCGGATTTATGTTTTGGCCCCAAACATTTCCCGCAGGAACCGGGAAGTCGCCACCGCCTCGTTGGCCAGAATGAGCTTGTCAATCTGCTTGCGATATTTTTGCTGCAAGCGGTCGAAATGCCGCAGCCAGAGGATGCTCTCGCCGATCGCGTCGGCGGCGTCCTCGCGGTAGGGATACTGATCCATCGAGAGCCAGCCATCGTAGCCGCAGCGGTCCAGCCAGTAAAGCATCTCCGCAAAGCAAACACTGTGGACCGTGCCGACAATCATGTCGTCGTCCCACGAGGCATGGTTGTCGTTGAAATGCATATGGAACAGACGGTTGCCCGCACGCTTGGCCAGCACGATAGCTTCGCCGACATCTTCCCCGGCCACGAATGCGTGTCCGGTGTCAATGGTGACGCCGACATTCGTGCAGCCGGTCTCCTGCGCCATCAACAGAGTATCCGCCATGCGCGCCAGGTAGGAGTGAGTGCGGGGCTCCTTGGGTTTGTACTCCAGAGCAAACTTCAGCCGGGGATATTCGCCGGCGAGCTTGGCAATCGCGCTGCAGAACCAATCGCGGGCGCGCTCGTAGTCCGCGCAAAATAGGTAATCGTAGCCGTCCTGGCCGGGCCAGATGTTCAGGGTCCGACATCCCATCTCACCCGCGATGTCGCACATCTGCCGGGTGTAATCGATCGCGTAGCGCCGCACCTTGGGATCCGACGCGCTGTAGCTGCCCTTCCAGAATCGCTTGTCGGCGAACAGGTCCGGAATGATGGAGACGCACTTCAAGCCGACGTCTGCCAGCGCCCGCTTCATCTGTTTGGTGTTGTCCGGGCGAATGTCCCACGTGCCCACGAGTTCGATGCCTTCGACGTGCGGAATCTTCGCCGCGCGTTTCAGCATCCCGAACGAGTCCGGGTTCTCCTTGTAGCCAGTGCAGAACCGGTCGCGGGTATTGCCGAGGTTTCCCAAAATGACGGAGTATTTGCGTTTCATAATTTGGTCTTTGTTTGCTGTGTGGCAACCGGCGCGTCCAGGTTAGCCAGCTTCCGGATTTCGTCCGCGCGCCGCGTCCATCGCTGCTCCAGTTGCCTCACCCGGTCCGGCTGTTGGACGGCCAGGTTCCTGGATTCAGATCGATCGGTGCGCAGGTCGAATAATTCCCAAGGCGCTTCGGAGTCCGCCACGAGCTTCCAGTCGTCGATGCGGATCGCCCGTGCGCCCTTGTGATACCACCAGAAGAAGTCGCGCGGCAAGGTGTTATCCATGGTGAACACCGGCACCAGGCTCCTGCCCGGAAAGGGCGGCAGCGCCTGTCCGGCAAAGGTGGCCGGCGCAGCGCCCCCGGCGAGTTCAAGAATGGTGGGCAGCAAGTCGATCAGGTGGCCGGGAGCCGTGCGCAATTCGCCGCGCGCCTTAAAGCCGATGGGCCAATGCACGATCAAGGGAGTCGATATGCCGCCCTCATGAACCCAGGCCTTGTGCAGCCGGAACGGCGTGTTGGCTGCCGTGGACCAGCCTGGCCCCATACAGAAGTAAGTCGCGGCGGAGCCTGGCGGCGCGTTGCGGTCATGGCCGTCGCCGCGCACAATCATCTCAGCAGTAGCCCCGTTATCTGACAGAAAGAAGATCACCGTATTCTCCAGGGCACCCATGCTCTTGAGTTGTTCCAATACCCGCCCAATCTCAATGTCCATCCGGTGAACCATCGCGGCGTGGAGCGACATTTTCACGGCCTGGAGCTTACTTTGATCCGCGTTTAAATCTTTCCAGGGAACCGCGTGGGCGACCTCGGCCGGCCCGATCAACTGCTGCAATTCCGCCTCCGGCTGGCTGCGGCGCGAAATGGTGACAGGATCGCGCGCCGACAAAGCGCAATTCACAATTCCTATGCGCTTCATGCGCGCATATCGCTCTTCCCGAATCACATCCCAACCCGCCTGGTAGCGATCCCTGTAGATGGCGATGTCCTCCGCCAAA
>CAZDGT010000075.1:0-13537 GCA_964504905.1 uncultured Bordetella sp.
GCGAGCAGGCGCATACTGGCTGGAATCCAAGCGCGGTGGTGGCAGCGGAATGAGATACAATTTGCAAAATCTATCTGTCAAGGTTCCTCCCGCGGAGTTGCGTACTTCCCTGCGCGTGATGGCTTCGCGCGAGAGGCAGCGGCGGCTGGAGCGGCGTGACTTCGGAACCATCTGCAAGTCCTGGCGGGATCGCACGGAACTATTCTTCGATAATGTGGTGCGCTCCATCGCCCTGCCGGTGGCGGGCGGTGTGTGCTCCACGTTAGTACTGTTCAGCATGTTTGTGGTGCCCACCTATCCGCTACTGACGCGCGGCGATGTGGACGTGCCCACCATTCTAAACACTCCGGTGTCGGTGAAGAGCATGGCGCCCTTCAGTGTTGGCGATACCGATGTGGTGGTGGATGTAGTGGTGGATGAGCAGGGCCGCATGACGGACTATGCGATTGTGGCGGGCGCGAGCGTTCTGGCGAATCCGCAGATGCGGCGGCGTCTGGAAAACGCGCTGGTTTTTTCCAATTTCACGCCGGCCACCAGCTTCGGCCAGCCCATGATGTCCAAGATGCGCCTCTGGTTCCATTCGAGCCGCATTGACGTGAGAGGGTAACGTCTGGGGCGTCGCTTCGGGCAGCACTTCCTGGCCCGCAAATCAATTCTGGATCGGATCGCCGAGGCCGCCTGCGGTGACAGTGCGGGTGCTGTAATCGAAATCGGTCCAGGGCGCGGCGCACTGACTGAACCACTGATCGGGCGCTCGGAGCGCGTGGTCGCCATTGAAGTGGACGCGGTCCTGGTACATTACCTGCGCCAGAAATTTCATGAGGCGATTGAATCGGGAAGGCTGGAAATAATAGAAGGCGACGTCCTCAAGACCGACTTCGGAGCTATCGCCGCTCGGCCCGTGGTCGTGGGGAACCTGCCGTACTACATCACTTCGCCTATCCTGGAATGCGTGTTCGAGTTGCACGGCGCCTGGGAGAGCGCCGTATTCCTGGTGCAGGCCGAAGTGGCCGAGCGTATCGCGGCCGGACCGGGCAGCCGCGATTTTGGGTATCTGAGCGTGCTGGTGCAGACATATGCTCGCGCGGAGATTCTGTTTCCGGTGGGGCGCGAAGCGTTCCGGCCGCAGCCGAAGGTAGATAGCGCCGTAGTCCGCTTGACTCCGCGAGACGCCGCGGTGGAGTTGGGCATAGTGGATGTTCCCGCGTTTCTGAAATTCGCGCAGCACTGTTTTCGCCACAAGCGCAAGACGCTCCGCAACAACTTGGGCGCGGTCTACGGCCTTGAGAAAATTCAGGCGTTGCCGGAGGGCAAACTCCGCGCCGAACAGGTAGGTCTGCCGGAGCTCGTTGGACTTTACCGAAAACTGACCGATGCCTAAGAGCGCGTTGCAGATTCTGGCGGATGAAGTGGTGGCTTGCACGGATTGTCCGCGCCTGGTGGCTCATCGCTGCGAGATGGCACGAGTCAAGCGCCGGGCGTTCCGAGAGTGGGATTACTGGGGCAAACCAGTGCCTCCTTTCGGCGATCCACGGGCGCGGCTGCTCATCATTGGTCTGGCCCCGGCAGCTCACGGCGGCAACCGGACCGGACGTATGTTTACGGGAGACCGCTCGGGAGATTTTCTCTACCGGGCGCTCTATGAAACCGGGTTTGCGTCGCAGCCGGAGAGCGTCTCGCGCGACGACGGACAAAAGCTGAGCGACGTTTACATCACGGCTGCGGTCCGATGCGCGCCACCGGACAACAAGCCGACACCGGAAGAGTTTCAGACGTGCCGGAAGTATCTGGAGCGCGAGCTGGAATTGCTCAAGAACCTGACATGTGTAGTGGCGCTGGGGAAGCTGGCGTTTGACGTATATCTCGGCATTCTGCGGGATTGCGGTGTTATTCGCAGCCGCGCGGCGTACGCGTTCGGCCACAACGTGCAACACAAGATTCCAGGAGCGCCAGTTCTAGTTGGTTCGTATCATCCCAGCCAGCAAAACACTTCGACCGGAAAGCTGACCGCGGAGATGCTGGGCAAGGTGTTCGCGGGCGCGCGAACTATTGTCGAGGGCGCGCCGCAGTCAGGCTGACGATGTGTTGGCCACGCGGCAGCAGAAGTACCTTACCCGACATCTCAGGGACGCGTTCGACGCCATCGATTTCGAGCTTGGCGGGCGCTTGATCGAGTAGCGCCATGGCGCGCGCGCTGCTTTGGTAGGCGAACTCTATCCCCTTCGTTGTGGCACCAGCCGCCTTCAGATCGCCGTTAAAAGCAAGCACACTCATCGGCAGCGATTGCCCTGCCGGCGCGGCTTCAAGCACATGCGCTCCGGGCATCAGCCAAACGGTCGTGTCACCGGCAATAGGCCATGGTTTCCCATCTACAAGAGCGGGACCTTTCCAAGGCACGCCGACACCCCGCCGCGACTCCACGACTAATTTTCCATTTACTTGCTCGGCGCGATCGACCGCCGCCGCCGCGGAGGCCAGCAACGGCAAATCGTAACGCGCGATGGACGCTTCGAAATACAAAGCCACTCGCGGGAAGGAATTTGCCGAGACGTGAATCAATTGGAAAAGCTCCGCTCCGGTCTGCTGTTTAGTGGGGTAGACGTCTTGATAGCGCTCCACTACGTTGACGTCGATCGCCAGTTTCTCCTGCGACTGCGTAAGCGAGGCATAGCGTGCGGCGATCTGCGGATAGCGCTGCGGTCCCAGGTTCCAGATGGTGGCCGGATCCTCGATCAGGAAAGTGAAATCGTGTTGCGCGAGCAGCGGCAGTATACGCGAGGCATCCGCTCCCAGTTTGTCGCGCATTGTTGTGTCGAAGCGGTCATCGATGTGTGTGAGCGTCAAGTCTAACTGTGGTTTTTCACGGCGAAGATCTTCGATCTGCGCAATCCACTCCGTCTGCTGACGCTGCGCGAGTTGCGCGCGGAACTCCAGGAAACGCGCCAGCCCGGACGGATTCTTTTCAGCGCCGAACAAATCTAGCGGATCGAAGCCCGCGGTCTGCTGGAACTCGCGGCGGACATCGGCGTTGAGAGGCGTGAACCGAGCGGGATTCTCGTGGCCTTCGAGCGATTCAAAATAGAGTTCCGCCAGATTCACGCCATCCCAATCGAAGCGCATGAGCAGATCGCGCGTGCCCGCCGAGACTGCGGTGAACGCATCACGATTCGTCAGGTTCATTAGCTTGCGCCAATCCAACTGAGCGTCCTGTTGCAGCGCGGTTTTCTCGCGCCACTCGGGGTGCTGATCCCAAAATGCCTCGCTTACATGCGGAAGCTCCAGCCACGCGTAGACCTGGATGGCGTTGCGATGGCACGCTTCTATCAAGAGGCGTAGATACTGGTCACCTTGCGGATCGCGTTCCCAGAAATGCCAAGCGGCAACGTGCAGTGCGCTAATCCCAGCGGCGCGCCACCGTTCCGCGAAATAGTCGACGTCGACTCGAGCTCGGTACGCGGAGTCGAAGAACGCCCACAAACGCGAGGACCGAAAGGGTGGTTCGAGGCCCAGGTCTACTAGCGCTTGCGGCAAAAAGGGAAAGCGCTCGTAGCCATGCGGGCCAGGGGTAACAGCCACCCATAACACTGCGCCCGCGCCCTTGCGATAGCCGGCGAGGAGCGGCGCCTTCTGCCACCGTTCCCTTGCGAAGACGCGAGCTTCGCGCGGGGCTTCGAACACCGCGAGATCGAAAGCCTTCTCCCAAACAATGCGCAAGTCCGGCGCGCGCAGGTCTTCAATACTTCGTACGGATACTTGCGGCTGAGCGCTCGCGTGAAATCCGAAAGCAGCGGCGAGCGGCGACTCACCTTCCAGCACCAGGATGACGCCGCGCTCTACTCGCGCCGCCCATTCTTCTGGCGGAAGGTCGGTACCACGCGGAGCGACGATCACGCTGGCGCCTCCACCAGTTCCGACGGTCAACCCGATCGACGAAAGCAGATCCGGCCAGCCGCCAGGATCGTTTCCGATGACGTGGTAGGAAAAACGCGGGGCAGCTTGAAGTAGTATGGCCGGGGTCAACAAGAGAAGGCATCTAGCGAGAAAACGCATACCAGACTCCAATCCGCAGGTCATTGAAATTCGGGCCACGCGGATTTCCCGCATTGACAAGGTAGGCGCCTCTAAGAAAGTTCACTGAGAACAACAGGGCCGCAGCGGGTCCACCGAAGTGAAAACGCAGACCGGGACCTGTCTCCGCATAGTTTGCCCAATAGAGGCTCTTGGTATCGGTGGTCACATTCCAGTTCCAATACAACTGCGCGTGGAATCCGCTGAAAGTAGTCTCGCCTTGGCGCAACGTGTAGCCGGTGCGGTTCTGAGAATAGAGCAGGGTATCCTTTTCGAAGCGCCGCACATAGACAACGTCATCATTGGTCTCCGCGAAAAGACCGTGTGATCCTCCCGTCAGCAGATGGCCGAAACCCTTGGCGTAGGAGACTCCGCCGCGATAATCGGGCGTCATGCGGCTGGGGTCGCCCGGAGTCGGACGGTACCGCAACTGCTCGCCTGCCTCGAACCACCCAGTCGCCCCATGCCATGTGCGAGTGGCCATGCCGAGCGCGGCAATCGCGGCGCCCTCCGACAAATACTGGGGCGCGAATCCACTGCCGGGCTGTACTGCTCCACGCGTGTCTCCGACAAAACGCAACGACACATAGGGACGCACCGGCGAACCCGCGAGATTGAGCTCCGTCTTAGCCTGCGCGTAGGCGAATAGGTCGTGCCAGCGCGATGAAAAAGTAGGGAAGACCCACACCGTAGTGCGAAAACGGCGGAAGGCCGGCGCCAGGTTGCGAGCAGCCTTCGCGGCCTCGGCCGCAGTATTCACGTCCGGACTCCGACGCGCCAGATTGAACCATTTCAGCGCGTCTCGGTCGTCCTTCAAGAGGTTGTTGGCCCAGCCCAACTTCAACATCACGTCGAAATCCACGGGATCGTTTTCATGAGCCACAGTCAGGTAGCGGAGCGCATCCTTCAAATAGCCTTTTTCAAGACTTTTCAAAGCCAGTTCCTTGGCTTGATTGGAGAGAGGAGGCTCTTCGGCGCGTCCGCGCAGAGTCGCGGGGAGATGCAACGCAATACGCACGCGATCGGCTAGCTCTTCATCGCCGCCTTGCAGCACGCGGTTGAGCAGGGCCATCGCGCCCGCATCATCGCCGCGTGCCATCTTGAGCAGCCCCAGCTGCGTCGTGGATAGCAGATCGTCGGGAGCCCGCGCGACCACACCCGCAAACTGCGCCTCCGCCTCGGATTGGCGCTCCATTTTCAGCTGCAAGTAGGCGAACTCACGCCGCAGGGGGACGTTCGACGGATCGAGCATCAGTGCCTTCTCAAATTCATACACATACGGATAGCGGGAGGGCAGCAATTCGCGCGCCTGTTCGGCGACCCTCGGCTCGGCCCCACGCGATGCGGCCAATAGTGCCGAATCCGCTTCCTCGGTGCGATCCAATTGCTTCCAAACCCGCCCCAAGTCGAGCAGTAATTCGCGGTGATCCGAGCGCAAATGCCATGCTTGCTCATAATGCTCGGCGGCCAGCGGCAGTTCATCACGCTGCTCGGCCAGCCGCGCCAGCTCGCTGTGCCCGCTAAAGTTATCGGGCGAGATCGCCAGCGCCTGCTTCCAGCGTTCAATGCCCTCGCGCAACGGCCGGTCGATATTCTCAAATGCCTGCGCCGCCGTAGAACTCGACTTGCGATAGCGCTCGAACACACGCCTCGCCGTCACCTCTTGATGGGTTTCGTAGCACAGGAACGCGTACTCGAGCGCCACCTGATCGTCACCTGGATCGAGCCGCATGGCCTCGGCGAACTGATCGCGCGCGGCGGCGGTTTCACCCACCTTGAGCAGCGTGTAGCCCAGATCCTTGCGAACCGAAGGGCGGTCCGGCGCGAGGGCAATAGCGCGCTCGAAACCCGCGATCGCGCCGTCGTATTCCTTGGTCTTCAAGGATTGGTAAGCTTTGTCTAATTCGGCGTATGCCGGGTCCGTCGCAACCGGGGCGGTCTGGCCCCATGCGGCAGCGGCGCAGGCCAGGAACAGAACTCGTTTTCGCACTGAGGTACAAGATAGTGTCCGCACCCCGCCACTTTTCTCGGAGGGAAATTTGAGTCGGCGTATTTTTGTTACCGGTGGGACCGGCTATATAGGAAGCCGCCTGATCCCCCGGCTGGCCGCCCGCGGCCACCAGGTGACGGCACTGGCTCGCTCCGGCTCGGAACAGAAACTCCCCAACGGCTGCACGCCGGTAACGGGTGACGCGCTCGACGGGGCCTCCTACGAGCAACATCTTGCAGCGTGTGACACGTTCATCCAACTCGTGGGCGTGGCGCATCCCAGTCCGGCAAAAGCGAAGGAATTCGTAGCGATCGATCAGCGGTCGGGTAACGAGGCCATCCGCGCGGCGAAACGCGCCGGCATTGCGCACTTCATTTATGTCAGCGTGGCGCACCCGGCTCCGGCGATGCACGCCTATATCGCAGCGCGGTCGGCTTGCGAGGAGGAACTCGTCGCCAGCGGACTGAACGCCACCATCCTGCGCCCCTGGTATGTGCTGGGTCCGGGACACCGCTGGCCTTACGCGTTGATTCCGTTCTACTGGCTGGCGGAGCGGATTCCATCCACTCGCGAAGGCGCGCGCAGGCTGGGGCTGGTCACGGTGGAGCAAATGCTGCGGGCGCTAGCGGCGGCAGTGGATCAACCGGCCTCGGGCGTTCGTGTCATCGAGGTGCCCGCGATACGAGGTGGTCTGTGACAATGGGGAAAATGAATCGGCGCCAGTTTGTCCTTACAGCCAGCGGCGCTGCGACGGTTGTCCGTATTCCGGGATCGCTCGCGGCTGCATCGGTGAAATATGACCTGATCGTAAAAGGGGGGCGCGTCATTGATCCTTCGCGCAAGCTCGACGGGATTCGTGACGTGGCGATCGCCCTGGGCCGTATCGCGGCGGTCGAAGCCAACATTTCCGCCGACGCCAGCGAAACGATAGACGCGCGCGGCAAGCTGGTAATGCCCGGACTCATCGATATCCACACGCACGCGACGCGGGCCAAGGATGGGGCGAACTTGTGCCTCGCGGACGGCGTGACTGGCTTAGTAGATGCTGGAACACAGGGCGCGGATCACATCGATGAAACTGTGATGGCTGCCAAGGCGGCGCCACAGCAGTGCCGCGTTCTCATCAACATAGGGCGCGCCGGCCTCCTGCCCGAAGGCGACACCATGGACCTTAGCCGCGCTGACGTCGGCGCCGCGCGCGAAGCGATCGGACGCAACCGCGAAATGATCGTCGGCGTGAAGGCGCGGCTGTCGCGGGACGTCGCCGGACCCAATGATTTTGAGGTGCTGAGACGGGCGCAAGAGGTAGCTTCGTCGTTCCATCTTCCCGTGATGATCCACATGGGTCAGACGGTGTCACCGCTGCCTAAGCTTCTTGCCCTCTTGAAGCCTGGCGACGTCGTGTCCCACATGTTTGCGCCGCCGCCGAACAGCATTATCGACGATAGCGGCCGCATACTGCCGGAGGTGATGGCTGCGCGGCGTCGCGGTGTCCGGTTCGACTTGGGCAACGGGCGCAACGGCCATTTGCGCTGGGACATTGCCGAACGCGTCATGCAGGCAGGCTTCCTGCCGGACACTCTCTCCACCGATTGGACTCCTGAGGGCCGAACCGCCCAGGTGATCGACTTTCCTAATGTGATGTCGAAGTTCCTGATGCTGGGCATGCCTGTCGATCAGGTGATCGCGTGTGTGACCGTCAATGCGTCCCGCCTGTTTCCCGTTTTCCGCAACCGCGGCACTCTGAAGGTGGGTGCGCCGGCCGACATTGCCGTGCTCGAACTCCGGGAAGGGACATTCGAATTCGTGGACAATTTCGAGAACAAACGGAGCGGCCACCAGCGGCTCTTCCCGGCCGCCACCGTGCTCGCGGGCAAGAGGGCAGCAACCCGCGCGTAGGAGGGGCTTAGGCCATGAGTAAGGAGCGGAGGCTGGAAACGCGCGGGAGCTTTTCCAGATCGTTCACCCGCTCAATCAGCCGGTCTGTCTTGCTCGCGCCCAGCACCGGCCGCATCAAGCTGCGGGCTTTTTCGTTCACCGCGGCCCTATCTAGTGGATTCTCCGGAGTGCCGGGCGGGTGGCGCACGAATTGATTCACCTTCCGCCCGTCCGTGAGCGTTACCTCCACCAGTCCGCTGCGGGGAGCTGCGGGAACCGCGAGAGCTTTGTCCGCAATTAAGGTAATCCTGGGGCGCACCGCTGCAATCGCCGAATCGGTCATGCGTTTCGCATCGTGGCTGTTCTCGAAGGTGATGTCGCCGTCCACCAGAGCCACGGCGATCAAGTGCTGGCAATTGACATCGGGCATGGCTCGGTTGTCGACTACGCCCGCGCCGTCTGCGGGTAAGCGGACATCGATGTGTTCCACATTCGCTGGAGTCAACTGGTGCTGCTTCCTCAGCAGCAGAAATGCGCTGAGCGCGGATTGAATCGGATAACCCACCGGAAACGTCTTTATGGCCGTTTCCTCGATGAAGTAACGCTGGCCTAGTCCGTCAGCCATCTTCTCCGGATGCGGAGTGGTCGAGAGCGCGTCCAGGACGTTGTGCTCGCCTTCGAGTACTTCCGACACGCCAGTGAAGCCGGCTTGGATCATGGTTACCGCAGTCATGCCGTTGCGCGCGCCCATTCCGGCGAAATCGAAGGCCTTTTCTATGTGTTCTTCGTCGCGCTCCCAGCTCCATACGCCCGAAACCTGCTGCGCAGCGTACGAAAGAGCGTAGCGCATCTTTTGTTCGTCAAAGCCCGCGAGGGCGGCCGCCGCGGCTGTGGCGCCGAAGGTCGAACTGTAACCCTCCGCGCTGCGGTGCGTCTGACGCACATGATCGGCCCCCAGTGCCAATAGGAAACGGCAGGAGATGTCGTACCCCAGCGTCACGGCTCGGATCATATCGAGTCCTGAACGGTTCTGGCGTTCCGCCATGGCGAGCGCCGCGGGAACACTGGAGCAACCCGGATGGGCTTTGGTCTCGGCATGGAAATCGTCGGTCTCATCGGCATGCGCGAACAAAGCGTTGGTCAGGGCCGCGTTCACGGCAGAGGTCATCATGCGGGTGGTCGCGATACATGCTTCGGCCGGTCCGCCCAGAGTGCGGGCGTAGCGAATCGCCATCTCTCCGGGTTTGAGCCGCGCTCCGGAGACCATCGCTCCGAATGTGTCGAGAATACGATCCTTCGCCGCCAGTACCACTTTGGGCGGAAGATCACGGGTTGCTGCCTCCGCCATATAACGGGCGACACGTCCGGTGAGCGAGGGCCGGGCCGGCTGCGCGCCGATCCAGGCCCGTGCAACCAGGAGAGTGGCGGTGCTTTTGAGAGCGCGCCGCCGCGAAGGTGGCTTGTCCATAGTTACCGTCAGTGTGACAGAAACCTTCGACATGGCAAAGGACGTTCTGGTATCATCGACCGCGAGGCGTGGACGCCGCGCGCCTAGCGCTAGTAGAAAGAAGGGTCTAGTGGCCTTGTCATCGACCGTCAGGGGAGGCGAACAAACTCATCACGCTACCGCGCGCCGCCTGAAGGCGATCTTCGTCGGGTCCGTGGGCAATCTGGTCGAGTGGTACGATTTTTACGCCTATTCGGCTTTCGCGCTTTATTTCGCCGGCTCGTTCTTCCCGGGTACTGATCCGGTGGTGCAGCAACTGAATGCGGCGATCCTGTTTGCGTTTGGGTTCATCGTGCGTCCCATCGGCGGATGGTTATTTGGCCATCTCGCGGATCACTACGGCCGGCGCAACTCTCTCATGCTTTCCGTGCTGCTCATGTGTTTCGGATCTTTAATGATCGCCGTAACGCCAACCTACGCCTCCATCGGCCTGGCAGCGCCCGTGCTTCTCGGCCTTGCGCGCATGATTCAGGGATTAAGCCTTGGCGGCGAGTACGGCGCCAGCGCTACGTATCTCTCCGAAGTAGCGGATGAGAAGCATCGCGGCTTCTATTCCAGCTTCCAGTATGTGACGCTGATCGGCGGGCAGCTATGCGCCATTCTGGTCTTGCTGTTGCTACAGCAGGTATTGCTCACACCGGTTCAATTGAAGGCCTGGGGCTGGCGGATCCCATTCGTCATCGGGGCACTTCTGGCGCTTATTGCCTTGGCTATGCGCCGCAACATGCATGAGACCGACGATTTCCTCGCCGCCAAGAACGTAGTGCGCCGGGAGAGTTCGATCAAAGCGCTGATGAAATACCCGCGCGAAGTTTTGGTTGTCGTGGGGCTCACGATGGGCGGTACGACAGCGTTCTATACGTACACCACTTACATGCAAAAGTTCCTCAAGCTTTCAGTAGGCCTCAGTGATATTCAGACCACTGTAGTCACCGGTGGTTCGCTGATCTTCGCTTTATTCCTGCAACCTGTTTACGGCGCTATCTCCGACCGAATCGGCCGTAAACCCTTACTCGTCTGGTTCGGTGTTACGGGGACGCTTGGCACGATCCCGCTGCTTCATTCGCTACAGGCAGCAAAGACAGCGTTCGCAGCTTTCCTGCTGATCGCGGCGGCTTGGCTGATTGTGGCCGGATATACTTCGATCAACGCCGTGGTGAAAGCGGAGCTCTTCCCGACCAAGGTACGGGCGACGGGCGTGGGATTGCCTTACGCGATAACGGTTTCGATCTTTGGCGGGACTGCAGAATCGATAGCCCTGTGGTTCAAGTCCATCGGCCACGAAACGTGGTTCTATTATTACCTGACGGGAGTGATCGCAACGTCACTCGTGGTTTACCTGACCATGCGCGACACCAGACAGGACTCCGCTATGGGGAGGCCTGAATGATCCTGGGAGACGCGCCGAAGCTTACGAAGCTTCGTGTACAATGACTCCAGAACTGGGAACCCAAGATGAATAAATTAGCCAAGATTGTGGGAACACTCCTGGCCTGTTTGGCCTTGGTGCTGGTCCTGTTGCGGTTCACGGGCTTCAACCCCATTGGGGATATTCCGGGCCCCGGAAACTATCCTGGGCTATGGCTTAGTGGAGAGGTGAAAACGACTCCGGTCACAGACTGGTCGTTCGCTTCCCAATACAAGACGGACAAAGTGCAGACGCGAACATGGTATGGGATTCCTCATTCCGTAACTACGGGTCACATCCTTCATAACGGACAGCTCTATTTGACGTCGATGTTCGCCGCGGGAGTGCCCTTTCCGGATGGCAAGAGTTGGGTCAAAAATGTGATGCGTGATCCGCACGTGCGCTTGAAGTTTGGCAATGAGTTATACGATTGCGTTCTGTCTCACGTCACCGATCCCGGCGAAAGAGCGGCTGTGCTCGCATCGAGAGCAGTACAGAACCCTCAGCTGCTGGCCTCGAGTTCGCCCAACGGTCCGGTTCTGCATCTATTTCGCGTCCAGCCCGCCAACTAGGAGACTGCATGAAAAAGCTCATGAAAATTCTTGGAGCCATTTTGGTTCTCATCGTGCTCCTGTTGTTGGTGCTTCCCATCACTGGTTTTGAACCTCACGGCAGAATGCCTGGCTTGTGGCTCAAAGGAGATGTTGTCACAACGCCGGTGACCGACTGGTCCTTCACCGATGCGGTTGAAACCGTGAAGGTTCAGACCAACACGCGCTATCTGCTTCCACATTCCGTGACCACAAACTGCGTCTCCTACAACGGGCAGTTGTATCTGACCTCTCTCTATCGCGCGGGGCTCACGTATCCGCAGGGCAGAGGCTGGAACACGAACATAGCCAGGGATCCCCATGTGCGCATCAAGGTTGGCAATAACCTGTATGATCGCCGTTTGTCGTTAGTGACAGATCCGGCCGAGTATGACGGCGTCTATCAAATGAAAAGGAAAAAATATCCGCAGCAGAAGATACCGCCGGGCTCGAAGTTCATGATTTTTCACGTAATGGATCTCTAACGGTGTCTTCAGGCAGCCCGGCTTGGCGTCCGTCCGGCAGGAATGGAAGGCATGAAAATCGTCATCACCGGCGCCAATAGCGCCGTCGGCCAAGCCATTCTGCGCTGCGCATCGCAAGTGGCGCCGCAAGACGAACTGGTGGCAGCAGTTCGTTCCGAGCGCGCTGTGGACGAGATCCAGCCGCTGTTGGGCAAGGGGAGCAGCGCCGTCCGAATCTCCTACGGCGATCCCCGCAGCCTGGATGCAGCGTTTCAGCAGGCTTCCGCAGTCATTCACCTGGCTGGAATTCTCTTCGAACGCCCGGATTCGACGTACGCGCAAGCAAACGTGGAGTCGGCTCGCAGCGTCGTGGAAGCCGCGATGCGTTGCGGAGTGAAGAAGTTGGTTTTAGTGAGCGCCACAGGAGCCGATGAGACATCCTCCAACGGCTACTACCGCACCAAAGGACAGGCGGAAGCAGTGGTGCGCGCCTCCGGGCTGCTCTATACGATATTGCGCGCTCCGCTCCTGCTGGGACCTGAAACAGAAGGCGGAGCGGCGTTGGTGCGGAATGCGAGTGGGCGAAATGCCAAGCTGATTGGCGGCGGACGCCATTTTCAGCAGCCTCTCTATGTGGATGACTTGGCGCGGGCCGCCATCGCCGCTTCCCAGCCTTCCGTAGCGGACAATCGCACCCTGGACTTAGTTGGTCCCGTTTCGCTGCCGGAGCGGGAACTCGTGGAGCGGGCCGCGCAGTTGCTGGGCCGGCCTGTACGGATCGGTTCCATCTCAAAGCGATTGATTGCGGTGGGCTTGACTCTTCGCGGGCGCACCAGAGGTCCGGGGTTTTCGGTGGCCGTCCTCAATGTAATCACGGCTGACACGCGCATGGACCCGCAACCTGCCGCCAGTGAATTGGGAATCCGCCTGACAGGCATCGACGAAATGATTCAGAACTGTTTAGGCCTGGAGCGAAAAAGATGAGCGAGGCCCGCCAAAAAGCCAAGCCTTGGCAGCGGTTGATGCCGTTCTTAATTACGGCGGCCTGCTTCGCCTATCTCTACAATCGCCTCAACCATGCGGCGTTGGCCGCGGGCACGTCGCTGGTGCCTTATCTAGCTAGAAGCTTTGAAAATGTGAACTGGTATTACTGGCTGGCGCTCATGATCCCGTACTGTTTCTTTTTTCTGATCCTGGACAGCTTGGTCATCTGGAGCGTAATCAATTGGTTCAACGCCAAGATCGCTTATGCCGATATCCTGCCCATTCGCGCCAGCGCCTATATCCTGTCTTTGGTGAACGAACAAGTCAGCAAGGGAGCCATCGCGGTCTATCTGAATCGCCGCCACGGAGTGCCGGGCTGGGAAGTTGGTTCAAGCATGCTGCTGGTTATGTTTTGCGAGTTTTACAGCCTCATTCTGTGGGCGACGCTTGGAGTGTTGTTGCGCTGGGATAGTATCCCGGCGGCCTTTCATGTCATCCCTTGGATCGCCTTGGGCGCCGCTGCATTCTTCGTGCTGGTTCAATTGTTTTTCAGCGGGAAAATCGGTCCTGGGATGGCCCTTCGCGACCGCCCGATTCTGCGGGCATTCCGGCTTGCCAAAGTGTGGCACTACGGGGCGGTGATCGCAA
>CAZDGT010000076.1:0-1874 GCA_964504905.1 uncultured Bordetella sp.
CGCGACGGCCGAGCCGCTGATCTGCCTGGCGCGCGTGCCGGCGGGGATCCCGTTTGGCGCGCCGGATGGGCGCGTGACGGACTTGTTCGTGTTGGTGGTAAGTCATGAGGAACGGCAGCACCTCTGCACGCTGGCGCGGCTGTCGCTGCTGTTTCAGGATGGAACGCTGGCGCGCGAAGTCCGCGAGGCCGAAAGCGTGGACGAGGCGCTGACGGCGCTCGTCCGACACGAGCAGGCGCTCGTAAAGCGCAGCCAATAGCCGACTGACGTCAGCATCCAGCGGTTCGCCGCGGCGCGCGGGCGGCCGCGGCGCGGGGGGGCGAGGCACGTTGGCGGCGTTGCACGCCTCAAGCGCGTAAGCGATTCTTGGGATTGAAGTCGTGTCGTTGACAGCAAGGATGTGCATGATGTTGTCAGGTGCAGCCGGTGGTCAGAGTGTGCAGGCGAGTGAGGATCCAATCGTTCCCTGGCAAGGGGCCCGTTGGATGTTCTGGGCTGCCTGCGCGGCCCTTGCGCTTGCCGTAGTTCCGAAGCCGCAGTGGCTGTACGCTGTGGCTGGCGATGTGCATGATGTCTACATTAAAGAGGTAATCGGAAGGGCGTGCGATCTGGTTCTATGTGCTGCGTTTATCTGTGTCATTGCATGGAGACACCCAGAGCGGCTATCCGTCTTCGGAATCGGAATTCGAAGGTGGCATTCGCAAGTAGCCTCTGGCGTGTGCTGGGGCGCCATTGCAGTGGCGGCCACTGGAGCCACCCGTTGGGGGCTGGCCAACGGATTGATCGCATGCGGGTGGTCTGACGCGTACTCGCTTCGGATGGCCGCGGATCCATACCTCGCGTCATTTCGGGCGGATGAAAGCTACTTCGGAACTCTCATCATCGTATTCGCGTTGGGTGCGATAACCGAGGAGACCATGATGCGCGGCGTGATTCAGAGCTGCGCGACGATGGTGTTCCGAAGTCGCGCCTATGGGATCGCCGTGGCGAGTGCGATATTCGTGGCATTGCACTTTCCGTATCATCCGGTGGTGGTGGCGAATCTCGTTGCGCTCTCCGCATGCTACGGTATTGCGAGAAGTCGCGCGAACGGCATATTGAGCGCTATCGTAGCGCACGCGTCATACAACGTGGCGACTAGTGTCATTGCGTTGCGCTAATAGGCTGGCACATGCAACGGGATAGCCTTACATTGGGCATGGCGCACGAGAAAACGGCCGCGTCGTTCGGATTCACGGCAGGTAACTGGCGATGAACGTACTCAACGGAATCGATGATGAGGCTACGCGAGCGCGTCTTCTGGCGGCGGCTCAGCGCCACTTAGGAATCGGCTTCCTGCTCAGCATGGTCGGCATCAGCGCTGCGGCAGCTGTGGGTGTCGCGGTCGCACTTCGGATTGCGGGAATCGCGTTTCCGCACAGCGATTTGCTCTGCGCAGTCGCGGGAGCGATGGCGGGCGGAGTGTACTCGGATATCTGCCGAAAGCGGGCTTTGTTGCGCATTCCGGAACTCTTGCAACAAGAAGGGCGCTGTACACGATGTGGCTATCTGAAGGTTGGCGGCGGGGGGGAGCATTGCCCCGAGTGCGGTGCCGCGTATGAGTAGATTGGTAGGATGGCGTCGACGCTGACTTCTGGTGGGCGTTCACAATCTGTTGAGAAGGGCGCGGGGAGTGCATGGCGGGTTGATTTCGAGCGAGGATGCGGTCGACGGCTCGGCGCGCTGCTCGCGCCACAGGCGGTGGAGCTGAACCTGCCGGCGCGTTCGCGTTCGTCGGTGCTGCGCGAGCTGGTCGTGGTGGCGGAGCGCACCGGGCTGGTGTACGACGCCGAGGGCATTCGCGAGGCGCTGGAGCAGCGCGAGGCGCTCGGCTC
>CAZDGT010000077.1:0-5313 GCA_964504905.1 uncultured Bordetella sp.
TGGACTTCTAGTGTCGATAGCGCGGCGGACCAACGTCGCAGGTTTGAGAGTTCACTACGCCGCAGCCATACGTGCGCGGGATAAGCTGAGTCCGCTGCTCGCATCGGTGACGAAAGGGTATTTTCTCGTGGAGTTTCACCGCGATACGGACATGAACCGCGCGCGCGGCACTCTACTGAACTTAGGACTGATTCCCATAGGCAATCCGGATCTCGCTCCGCACCAGTTACTTCTGCATCTTGACTCGAAAGCGGCGCTAAGAGCCTTGGCCTCGCTCGACGAAGTGGCCTACGTGTTCCCTGCGTCGCGCGAACTGGCCTCGGGCATTCCGGCTCCGCATTATGCGGAGCCGCTCACCGTCAACGGACCCGTACCGCAATCCGTTCCCACTTATGGAGACGGCTGGGATGGGCCTGGTCTTGGAGCGGCCACGCTCGCCTATGTCTTCAGCAAGCTGCCGACGCGGTTCGACTCCGCAACGGCACAGTCTGAAATCAGGCGCGCCATGGCGGAGTGGTCCAAGGTAATCCAGATCGGTTGGCAGCCCGCAACCAACTCCTTGGGAACCAAGACCGTCAATATTCTGTTCGCTGCGGGAGCGCACGGCGACAGTTATCCCTTTGACGGACTTAGCGGGATTCTATCCCACACGTTCTACCCTGCTCCGCCCAATCCCGAACCCGTCGCGGGAGACATGCACTTTGACGATTCCGAAAGCTGGCATGCCGGCGCCAACACCGACCTGTTCAGCGTGGCCCTTCATGAGTTGGGGCATGCACTCGGCTTGGGACATTCGGACGATCCCACGGCCGTCATGTATCCCTATTACAGGATGGTCACGACTTTGGCCGATCCCGACAAGACTGCAATCCTGACGCTTTACGCCGCGCAAACCTCAACCACCGTACCTCCTCCGTCAGGCTCTCCCCTGACGTTGACGATGAATGGAGTGGCTTCCACTACCACGGCTTCGAGCGTCGACTTGTCGGGATCGGCCGCCGGCGGAGCGGGCACTATCGTCGTTACATGGACGTCGAGCGGCGGAGGTTCGGGGGCAGCGGCCGGGTCCGCATCCGCCTGGACCATTTTCCATATCCCTCTGATGATGGGAACGAATATCATCACTGTCGAAGCCATGGCCGGGGGCAGCCTGACATCGAAGGTGGTCTCGATCACGCGGCAATTGGCGACTTCGGACACTACGGCGCCCGCCCTGACTATAGCCTCACCCTCGACGGCAACGCTGGTTACTACTTCCGCCTCCATTACCATTGCCGGGTCTGCCAGCGACAGCATTGCTGTGGTGCAGGTGTCTTGGGCAACGAACTTCGGAACGTCCGGAGTGGCCTCGGGAACCACGGCGTGGTCCGCGGCAATCCCACTACTGCTTGGAAACAATACAGTTACAGTCCGTGCTACGGATGCAGCTGGAAATATTGGCTGGAGGAGTGTAATGATCGCACGGCGGTAAATTCAAGTGCTCTCTATCTGCCTGTAATATAGTTGTAACGAATCAATGGTTACGATGAGTAAGAAGTCTATGAAAAAGATTGCACTCATCGAGGACGACGCTGACTTGTACAATCTGGTCCAGTACAACTTGGACAAGGAAGGGTTCCAGGTAGTGGGGTCGCAGACCGGGAAGGGTGCGCTCGATTTGTGCCGGCGCGAGCATCCCGACCTGGTGATCCTGGATATCATGCTGCCCGATTCCGACGGGTTGGAGATCTGTAAAGGCATCCGCGCGAATTCGGAGCTGGCGAGCACGCCGGTCATTTTCCTCACCGCGCGCGCGTCTGAAACAGACCGCATTGTGGGCCTGGAATTGGGCGCGAACGACTACATCGTCAAACCGTTTTTTGTGCGCGAGTTGATCGCTCGCGTCAAGGTACATTTCCGCGGCGAGAAGCCGGTAAGCAAGGTCCTGCGCTCGGGTGAACTTGAACTGGACCGCACGCGCTGCATCGTGCGCCGCGCGGGTGAAGAGCTCACGCTAACGGCTACCGAGTTCCGCTTACTGGAATTTCTGATGAGCCGTCCCGGCGTGGTGTTTAGCCGCGAACAGTTGCTGGATGCGGTGTGGGGGCACGACCGCGCTGTTACCGACCGCACCGTCGACGTCTACGTGCTGCGCCTGCGCCAAAAGATCGAGCAGGAGGGCGGCCCCGCCTTCATCCGCAGTGTGCGCGGGTTTGGCTATAGCTTTAACGTAGAGGTCCCGCAAGAGCAGCTACAATAAAGCTCGGTGCTCGACTGGCTGTTCGCGGATCCTCTCCTCCCAGGTACGCCCGCACCCGATTTTTCGCTCCCCGATCAGGACGGGAAGATAGTATCACTCTTGGCTCTGCGTGGCCACAATGTAGTACTGATCTTCTATCCGGGCGACGACACCACCGTCTGCCGCCACCAGCTGTGCGCGTTCCGCGACCGCTGGGCTGACGCGCAACAAAAGAACTCACTGGTCTTCGGCATCAACCCGCAGAGCGCCGAGAGTCATACCAAATTCATCGCCAAGAGTAAGTTGCCGTTTCCGCTGCTGGTAGATCGTGACCAGAAGGTCGGAGCGCTCTACAAAGCCAAGGGGTTGATCGTGCGGCGAACCGTGTACTTGATCGGACCGGACGGCATCATTCGCTTCGGCCAGCGCGGGACGCCCGATCCGGATCAGGTGCTGGCGCATGCTGCCTAAGTTCTACCCAATTTTGGATACGGAGATTGCCGCGCGCCATGGAATAGATCCCGTGCGCGCGGCCGGAGAAATCCTCAAAGGCGGCGCTAAGATTCTCCAGTTCCGCCACAAAGGATTTTTCTCGCGCGAGGTATTCGGGCAACTGGAGCAAGTCGCCTCGCTCTGCCGCGACGCGCGCGCGCTGTTCGTGGTAAATGACCGTGCCGATCTCGCTGCCATCGCCGGCGCGGCGCTGCATCTGGGGCAAGACGATCTGCTGCCTTCGGCTGCTCGCAAGGTGGTGGGCGCGGCAACACTCATCGGATTCTCCACACACAATCAGCGCCAGCTTCGTTCTGCTTCGGCTGAGCCTGCCGACTACCTGGCGCTCGGCCCGATCTTCGGCACAGTGTCGAAACAAAATCCGGATCCGGTCGTTGGGACCGATGAACTGCGCCGACTGCGCCCTCTGACGGATCGGCCACTGGTGGCTATCGGCGGTATCACGCGCGATAACGCCAAATCCGTGCTGGATGCGGGCGCCGACGCGGTTGCGATCATCGGCGACCTGTTCCCGGCGGACGGTAATTTGCGCGCTCGTACCGAAGAATGGGTAGCTTTAACACGCGACACACAAAATGTTTGACAGGCGCGTGAACCCGCCGTATTATGGACTCATCACTGAGGAAGGAGGTGGTCCAGTCTAATGATATCTGGAAGTACTAATGACTATAGCTCTCTAACCACGCGTGAGGTGGCTGACTCTTAATCCCGAACCTCTTAAGTTCAGGTTTCGTTTCAGTGACGAAGCCGCTCCTCATCTGGACCGGCTGATTCACGCTGAAATTTGAGTCTCTAGTAAGGACCCCGTACGGTCGTCAAGGCTGTGCGGGGTTTTTCAATTCCGGACGATCCTACAGCTTCAGGAGCGCCCTTAACCTCTTTGTCTGCACGCGGCTCACCGGGATCTCCGTCTGCTTTTTATCGTCCATGCGCAGTTGGAAGCTGGATTTGAACCACGGGATCACTTCCTTGATGCGGTGGATGTTCACCAGATATGACCGGTGCACGCGCCAGAACATATCCGGATCGAGGTTCGATTGCAGTTCCTCGATTGTGCGGTAATTGGATTGCCCCTCCAGGTTCGCCGCGACTACCGTGATCAAACCGTCGTCGATGGTTGCGTAGACCACATCCTGCGCGTCAACGATAAAGTTCCGGTGGTTGCTCTTGACCAATAATTTAGAGCGCTGTAACGAAGGCTTGGCAGGCGGGAGATCCGGCGGCGCGGCGGCCTTGGCCCGTTCCGCGATTCCCTTCCTCGCACGTTCCACGGCCATCGCAAGGCGGTCCTTTTCCACAGGCTTCAACAAGTAGTCGAGGGCTTCCAGGCGGAACGCTTCCACGGCGTATTGGTCGTACGCGGTGGCCATGACAAAATAGGGCAACGGGACGCCTTGCGCGCGGAGCTTCTGGATCACACCCATGCCATCGAGGCCAGGCATCTGGACATCCATGAAAACCAGATCCGGCTCCAGATCGGCAATTAACTTCACTGCCTCCAGGCCGTTAGCGGCGGTGGCGATCACCTCGACATCGGCGAACTCTTTGAGCAGATAGGCGAGCTCGTCGGATGCCAGCTTCTCGTCGTCGACCAGGATCGCAGAGATGGTCTGCGCTGGGCTCGCGCTGGCTGCACTCGCCGCACCAATTGGATTGTCGCTCGTCGCTCCGCTAGTCGCGCGGTTCACCATGAAGTGCTAGTATATCGTAGGATAGACATCATTCCTCGCGGTCCCGCCCTGCGCTTCCTTAGAAAAACGCCGGCCGCCAGTGAGAACACAATCCGTTAGGAGCACTAAACTTTTGCCCGCCAAAGATAATGTTCAGATTGCGCCCGCTGAAGGTAAGCTAGGCATTCTGATCCCCGGAATCGGAGCCGTTTCCACCACCTTCATCGCTGGCGTGGAAGCCATAAAACGCGGCCTCGGACTGCCGGTAGGTTCCCTGACCCAACTTTCCACCGTTCGCCTGGGAAAGCGCACCGATGGGCGCTCACCCAAGATCAAGGATTTCGTGCCGCTGGCCGGCCTCGACGATCTGGTCTTCGGAGGCTGGGATATTTACGAAGACACCGCCTACGAGGCCGCCGTCAATGCCAAGGTGCTGGAACCTTCGCTGCTTGCGCAGTTGAAAGAACCGCTCTCCGCCATCAAGCCCATGAAGGCCGTGTTCGATCCCGAATACATCCGCCGCATCAATGGCCCTAACATCAAGACCAAGGGCAGCAAGATGGATAAGGCCATGGCCTTGATGGAAGACATCACGGAATTCCGGAAAACATCGGGAGCCAGCCGCCTAGTCATGATCTGGTGCGGCTCAACCGAAGTTTTCCATCGCGCCGCGGATGTCCACCAGACCATCGAGAGCTTCGAAAAAGGGCTGTGCAATAGCGATCCTGAAATCGCACCCAGCCAGATTTATGCGTACGCGTCGCTGAAATCCGGCGTGCCCTTTGCCAATGGTGCGCCAAATCTAACCACGGACACGCCTGCGCTGCTGCAGATGTCACGCGATCTCAACGTTCCCATCTGCGGCAAAGACTTCAAGACCGGCCAGACCTTCATGAAGACGCTGCTGGCGCC
>CAZDGT010000078.1:0-11831 GCA_964504905.1 uncultured Bordetella sp.
ATGGACGGCGTCGAAGTATTCGTCGATGGAGCCTCACGCGGCATCGTCGGTAAAGGCGCGGCGCTGCGGCTGCCGGGGATGCGTCCGGGGAGCCACACCATTCAGGGCGTCAAGATGGGTTACGAGCCGGATGGCCCACGCGACGAAGTGGTTTATCCGGGGCGCGACTCCACGGTAACCATCAAGATTTTGATTGCGCGGCGGCGCACCAAAGCCGCTGTCGATCAGTTGAACGATGGCCTGGCGTTCTACAACAAAGGTTTCGCGGATAACTATAAGAAGGCTGCGGAGCACTTCGAGAAAGCCCTTCAACTCGACCCGACTTATAGCCAAGCCGCGTTGTATCTGGGGCGGGCGTACAATTCGCTGTTCGATGAACCGCGCTCGGAGGCCGCGTTTCGCAAGGCCATCGAGATCGATCCGGACTATTTGGAGGCACGGGTGAGCTTGGCCGGAATGTTGCTCGATACCGGAGCCGTAGATGAATCCATCCGCCAGTTAAACCTGGTTACGCAGCGCGACAAGAACAACGCCATGGCTTTCTACATGCAAGCCCAGGCATACCGCATGAAGGATCTGTATCCGCAGTCGATAGAGTCGGCGCGCGCGGCAATCCGGCTAGCTCCAGCGGCCGCGGAACCGCACTTGTGG
Source organism: uncultured Bordetella sp. (assembly GCA_964504905.1). Lineage (GTDB taxonomy): Bacteria > Acidobacteriota > Terriglobia > Bryobacterales > Bryobacteraceae > Palsa-187. The sequence goes on from CAZDGT010000078.1 coordinate 652, forward strand.
CTGGCCGAGAGCTTGCGGCTGAGCGCACAATATCCAGATGCATCGAGAGAGTACACCGAGTATCTGCGCTTGAGCGATTTTGACAGCAAGCTGGCGGGGCGGATGAATTATTACGTGCTCGGGTTTCTCGCGGGCATCGGCAAGAAGAAGCGCGCGGCGCAGACCGATACCTGGCGCGACATGCGCAGCCTGGCTTACTTTGGGTTGTGCGATTCCGAGCGCAACCAGGGACAATTTGAACTCGGCGTGGCCTACTGCCAGAAGTCGCTCGCCTATGATGCGAACGATGCCTACACGCACTACGCTCTGGCGCTCTGCTACGCGCGGGAGGCCGCAAAGAACGGGAGTTTGGAAACGCTGGCCGCGGCGCGCAAGCATTTCCAGACGATGATCGATCTGAACGGCGATCTGGAAGAGGCCAAGTTCGCGCGCCAGAACCTCCGCAACATCGACGGCGTCCTCAAGACCCGGTAGCCGAATCCCGGCTACAATCTAAAAATGAAACAGTTTGCGATTGCGGTATTAGTCCTGGCGGGCGCTTGCGCCGCGCAGGCACAGAACAATCCTCTTAGCGCGGAGTTGAAGCGCTTCTATGAAGGCTCGAAGACCAATCTGACGCGCTCGGCCGAACAAGTTCCCGAAGCTGACTACAGCTTCAAACCGGCTCCCACCGTAAGGGACTTCGGTGGAGAGGTCGGCCACGCAGCCGAAGTCCAGATGGAGATTTGTGGGTCGGCAAAGGGTGAGCACCCCGCAAATCCGGCTGCCGGGAAGACGTCCAAAGCCGATTTGATCGCAGCGCTGAAGGCGTCGTTTGACTATTGCGATGCGATCTACGATTCAATGACGGACGCTACACTCTCGCAAACAGTGAAGATGTTTGGCCGCGATGTCTCAAAGCAAGGCGCGCTGTATTTCAACGTGATCCACAACAACGAGACTTACGGGACCATGGTGCCGTACATGCGGATCAAGGGGATGGTTCCACCGTCGAGCCAGCCCAGAACGCCCGCTAAGAAGCAGTAGGCGCCCGACCCGGCGTTACAGCCAGTTCGCCAGACTGCGGTCATGAGCGGCCTATGATCGAGATAGTCTCTCAGATGTTCTACTTGGCCCTTGGTGTCGCAGTTGGAATGGCGCTCTCTTTTGCTCAGGCCGCGGTAAAGGGGGGCGACCCTTTTCTACAGTATCCTGCTGCCTGCGTTGGTGGTTTCGGGTCGAACCTTAGTTGGGCCTTCAGTACATCCATCTGGGTTCGCTTCGCAAACCAACGACGCATGCTCGGGCAGCCCACGGACGACCTGACTACGCGCCTACTTCTGATTTTAGGAGACCATCCATTCCTGTGTGCATTGGTCGTCTCGGCATGTTTCTATCTCGCTGCACTCGCTGTCCGAAAGATTTGGAAGCACGTTTCGTGACGAGGCGGTATCATTCCCACTCGATCGTTGCAGGTGGCTTGTTCGTGAGATCGAAGAACACGCCGGTCACACCTTCCACAGTGGTCAATTCCCGCACCATCTCATCCAGCAGATCCTGAGGGATTCTCACGGCGCGCGCGGTCATGCCGTCCACCGAATCGATTGGCCGCAGAACAACGGAATCGGGCCTGGTGCCGGTGCCGACAGGAATCAATACCACCGGGAATTGCCAGACGGTCTGATCGAAACCATACGCCAACGAGAGCTTGCGCACGATAGCGTCGGCGCGGCGCAGCCGGTCCAGACGCTGGGCTGTTAGGTACGCGGGCCTTACCTTTAGTCTCTCCATCGGTCCGCAGGTTAAGGCGATACCGACGATGCGGTTCACGTCCGGGCGGCGGTTGGTGAGGTCCGCGATTGCTTCGTCGGACGCAGGAACGGGATCGATCGCAAGCACCGAACGATAGGTGCGCGAATCGCCTTGCACGCCGACGGAACGCACGGGAAGAATCCAGCCCTCGGGCACTTTCTCCAGTACTGCTTCTTCACTGCTGCATAGGCAACGAATCGCGAGCCCGGGACCAGGGAAGGGATGGCGATCGAGCAGTTCCGGAGCCAGCCCCAACTCGCGGCCGATAGCCCGGACTTCGTCCTTATAGAAAGACGAGAGCGGCTCGATGATGCGGCCTTCGTCCATCAGCTTCTGAATGCCCGCAACGCGGTTGTGGTGGGTCTTGATCAGATCGGCCTTGGCGCTCCCGCCGGATTCAATGGTGTCGGGATAGATCGTGCCCTGGCCGAGAATCCAGTGGCCATCGAGATAGTGCTCGCTTTCGAGTATCCGCTGCTGAACTTCGACGAACTTCTCGCCAATGATGTGGCGCTTCTGTTCGGGCTCCGTAGCCCCGGATAGCGCCCCAAGGAAGAGATCGCGGGCATCCTCGACAAAGAACGCGCGGGCGCCAAGATCGGCAAAGTGCTTGCGCACAAATACTGTCTCGCCTTCCCGCATCATCCCGGTGTCGACGTAGGTGCCGTGAACGCGATCTGGGCCCAGCGCGCGCAGGCAGAGCGTGTAAGCAACCGTGGAATCCACGCCGCCGCTGACGAAAAAGAATACATTGCGGCCAGCCGCTACTTTGCGGATGTGTTCTTCAAGTGAGCGGACTTGTCCGGCCGGGTCCCAGTCTTTGGTGCATCCGCAAATGTCGAATAGGAAGTTGGAGAGAATCGTCTTGCCACAGGGCGTGTGGGCAACTTCGGGATGGAACTGTACGCCATACAGGCGGCGCGTGTGCGATCCCATTGCGGCGACCGGGCAGGTAGCGGTGGCCGCCAGCACATCGAATCCCTCGGGGGGCTGAGCGACCAGATCGCGGTGGCTCATCCAGACTTGCTGGCGGCCAGAGACGCCATGAAAAAGGGAATCAAAGCTCGCGCCCGACCCGCTCAGATCCAGCTGTGCGAAACCGTATTCGCCCCTATCGCCTTTCTGCACCGATCCGGACAGAAGATAAGCCATGAGCTGCTGTCCGTAGCAAATGCCAAGAATAGGAGTGCCGGATGAGAGCAGCGCCGGATCCATGGTGGGGCTTCCGGGATCATAGACGCTCGACGGACCGCCGGAGATAATGATGCCTTTGCGCCCCGCTAGTTCAGATGCGGGAGTTTCGCTGGCGGCCACCTCTGCATACACGCCGAGTTCGCGGACCTTACGCGCAATGAGATGACAGTATTGTCCTCCGGCGTCGAGGACGGTAATCTGGGGGGCCAATAACCTATGTTAGCGCGTGCCTAGTTAGCGCGCCGGGCCAAGCGTTCCTGCTGGGTGACGCGCTGGACCAGAAGCTTCTTGGCCGTCTCAATCAACGTCACCGCTTTGGGCATCGCCTCGACGGCTTGCGCGACTTCCGGATCCTGCTGGATATTCACACGCACTGACTGCTCCCAGCTAAACGCGGTGATGTACATCTCGCGCTTCAGCTGCTCTTTCACCCATTGGTGATTCGCCGTGAAGTCGGCTTCCGTAAACTGGAAGCCGTTTTTCATCAGGTAGTCGTGAAAATCGTTGATCAGGGCTTCGTCGGGTTCCCAGGTCTTGGGCAAGTGAGCATCCGGCTTGGGGCCAAAGTAATGGGCGGAATAGTTGAAGAAGCCGAATTTGCGGAGCACTTCGATCTGGAACTTATTGAGTTTCGCGGCTTCGAACTTTTCGTCAGGCGTGATCCCGCCGCCGCCGTAAACCGTACGGCCGCTGTCGGTCATCTTCACGTCGGTCATGTCCTTCTGTTCGTTGCGCGTGCGGTAGTAGTAATCCAGGAATGAAATATTCGAATAATCGCGCTGGATCAGGCGGCCGCTGGGGGTATAGTAATGCGCCGTGGTCAACGCCAAGCCGGTATTTTCGCTCAACGGGAACACGGTCTGCACCAGACCCTTGCCGAAAGTGGGCTCGCCGAGGACCCAAGCGCGGTCGTGATCCTGCAACGCGCCGCTCACGATTTCGGCAGCGGAGGCTGACGACCGGTTCACTACGACCACCACCGGGTAGCTCTTGCCGCCGTTATCGGAACGGGCATAGTAATTCTTGTTTGGCTGGGCGCGGCCGCGGTGGCTGACCACCAGATCGTTCTTCTTCAGGAAATGTCCGGCCACTTCGACGCCTTCGTTCAGCAGACCGCCAGGATTGCCGCGCAGGTCGAGCACCAGGCCCTTGATGTTGTTCTCGCCAAGCTTGCGGAATTGCTCTTCGAATTCCTTGCTGGTGTTTTCGCCGAACTGAGTCACATTGATGTAGGCGATTCCAGGCTTCAGCCAGATAGCTTCCGGGACGCTAGGACGAGCAATCGCATCGCGAATGATATCGAAGCTGATGGGCTTGGTATTGCCTTCGCGATTGACGGTGACCTGCACCTTGGTGCCGCGCGGACCCTTCAGGAGTTCCGCAATCTCCGAGGTGTTGAGGCCGTCGGTCTTTTTGTCATTCACCTGTACGATCATGTCGCCAGGGCGAAGTCCGGCGCGGTAGGCCGGGGAGTTCTCGAAGGGCCACATCACCATGGTCTTACCGCTGCGTGGACCCACCTGCATTCCCACGCCGTAGTACTGGCCGCGCTGATCTTCGCGCAGGGCCGCATAGGACTTGGGGTCGAAGAAGTTGGAGTGGGGATCAAGCGTTCGCAGCATGCCGGGAATGGCGCCGTTGTAGACAGCCTTGTCCGCGTCCACCTTGTCGGCAAAGTTCTGCTCCACCACGTCGAAGACGGAAGTGAAGGACTTCATACTTTGCCCGATAGCGTCGTCGTTGGGGGACGCCGCCGAGACATGATTACCGGTAAGCAGACCGGCGGCAATTGCACAGAGCGCGATAAAGAGCGGAACTAATAGATAAGAACGGCGACGAGATGGCATCCAAGCCTCCGGTATCAGTATAACAACTTGGTTTCCAATGGGTATGCGCCGTTTGGCGCCTCGGTTTTGGGCCTGTTAGCCGGCGCGGAAGCGGCGGGCGGCCAGGCCGTTTTCAACGCGAACCGGCTTGCGGGTGACGTCGTCGAGCCTCCGGGCCTGATCGCTCACGCAAACCAGGAACATGGGCTGGTGCGCGTTCTTGAGCAGATCGATAATGCGCTCGTGCCGGTCTTCCAGATAAATTGCCTTGCCGTCGGTCACCAGATGCAGATCTGAACCCGCCTGCGTGAGATCGGCTAGACGCTTGCCCATTTCCTTTTGCAGGAAGCGCAGCACGCGGCGAATCTTCTGCAGGGAAAATCCCTTGCGGCGGAGTTCGGCGATCACGGTAATCTCGATCACCTCAGCCGGAAAATAGACGCGGCGATGTCCTTCGTGGCGCGGCGATACTACCTTGCGCTCATCCCACCATTGCAACTGCCTGAGGCTAACGCTGGCCAGGGTTGAAACTTCTACGGAGGAATAGGTGCGGTTTGGATTCGCGGGTTCGGGGCGGCTTTTGCGGGGTTTAAGTATGGGAGGCATTGGGGGCGACTTTTCGATTGTACTCAACTTCGGGGGTGTGTCAATAGGGTTACTTGTGCACCCCGTATTTGTTGGCAAATTCGAGCGCTTGCGCGGTAGCAATCATGCCCGGAAGCTTTAGCCGCCACCGACAAACCACACCACTTCGAGTTGCGCGCCTTCGTGAATCTCGGCGGAGGACCAATCGGCCTTGCGGATGATCGCGCGATCGAGCTCTACCGCGACGCGCGAGGGGTCCATTTCCAGGAACACCAGCAGCCGGTCCACCGTTAAACCCGCGGGAACGCTCCGCGGCTCGCCATTCAAAACAACTTGAATCGTTTTTGTTTCAGAGATTTCCATCCGGCGGGTTTGACACTCCCTTTCGATCCTCATTATATTTGAATGTTTAAGGTTCAACCTAAGTGCAATCCGGGAGCGGACTCTGTCGGTTCGCGCCCTCCAACGAAAACATGCCGACTACGTATCCCGAACTTTACTTCCCCGTTGTAGTGCAGATCGTCATCGCCATCGCGGTGGCAGCGGGGCTGATCGGCATCTCTACGCTGTTGGGTAAGCGCGGGAAGAGTCCGCTGAAGGATACGCCCTATGAATCCGGTATGGCGCCGGTAGGATCCGCTCGCGAACGCTTCAGCGTTAAATTCTATCTAGTGGGGATGATCTTCATCCTGTTCGATATCGAAGCGGTGTTTCTGTTTCCCTGGGTAGTGGTGTTCCGCGAACTGAAACTGTTTGGACTCGCTGAAATGTTTGTTTTCGTCGTGCTGGTGCTGGTGGGGTTCTTCTACGTGTGGAAGAAGGGCGCACTGGACTGGGGTCCGGAGACGAAGCGGGGAGTCTTGAAATGAGTGACCTAACGCATCCCGGGATTCTCGAGACCAAGCACGCGCTGGGTGAGACCACCCTCCTTGTCGATCCCGCGCAAATTGTGGATCTATGCCGGCATCTCAAAGGCGCAGAGAAATTTGTACGCCTGAGTTCGATCACAGCCGTAGATTGGCATCCGGTTGAGCCGCGCTTTGAGGTGGTCTACCATCTCCACTCGATCGATCCCCTTCGGCGGGTCCGCGTGAAGTGCAAGGTGAGCGGGACGAACCCCGAGATCGACTCCGTCTTCAGCGTCTGGCGCGCGGCCGATTGGTATGAGCGCGAGATTTTCGACATGTTCGGGATCGGGTTCCGTAACCATCCTAATCTGGTGCGCATTCTGATGCCGCTTGATTGGGAAGGCCATCCGCTGCGCAAGGATTATCCGGTTCACGGTTATAAGTACGAGTACGCCAAAGAATAGACGCGTCGCATATGAAACAGTCCTTCGAAGATCACGTATCGACCATCGCCGCGACGCAGGAAACTCCGGCGGGCCCTGCTGCTCCGCGGCGCATGACGCTGAACATGGGGCCGCAGCACCCCTCGACGCATGGTGTTCTTCGTATCGTGATCGAACTCGAAGGCGAAACCATTATGAAGGCGGAGCCGGATATCGGCTTCCTGCACACCGGCATCGAAAAGCAGTGTGAAGCGATCAATTGGGCGCAGGTGGTCACGCTCACGGACCGTGTCGACTATCTTTCCAACCTTGCCAACAACTTGGTGTATGCGCTGACGGTTGAGAAGCTGCTGCAACTGGAGATTCCGCCCAAAGCGCAATGGCTGCGTGTGATGTTGGTGGAACTAGACCGGCTCAACAGTCATTTAGTCTGGCTCGGCACGCACGCGCTGGATATCGGCGCGATGAGCATGTTCTTCTACTGCTTCCGCGAGCGCGAAGACGTTCTGCGTTTGAAGGAGATGTTCTCCGGGCAGCGCATGATGACCAGCTACATTCGTCCCGGCGGAGTGGCTCTGGAGCCTCCGCGAGGCTGGGAGAAGGCACTCGGCAAGTTCATCCGCCAGTTCCCAAGCAAGGTGGACGAATACGAGAACCTGCTGGATTCGAATCCCATTTGGAAGATCCGCACGCAAGGCGTGGGCTTCATCTCCATCGAGGACATGCTGGATCTCGGCGTGACGGGGCCCATGATCCGTGCTGCAGGAATCCCTCTGGACGTCCGCAAGACCGAGCCGTATTCGAGCTACGAGAAATTCGATTTCACAGTTCCGACGCGCACTGAAAACGACGTTTATTCGCGGTACCGAGTGCGCATGGAAGAGATGCGGCAGAGCGCCCGCATCATCGTCCAGGCCATGGAAGGAATGCCGGAAGGTCCGTTCCAGGCGGACGCGCCGCATGTGGTTCTGCCGGATCGCGAAAAAATGAAGACGCAGATGGAAGCGCTCATCTATCACTTTAAAATTGTGACCGAAGGCTTCCGTGTCCCGGCAGGCGAAGCGTATCAGGCCGTTGAATCGCCGCGCGGCGAGATCGCGTACTACGCGGTCAGTGATGGCACTTCGAAGCCCTACCGTCTGCATATGCGTACGCCGAGCTTCGGCAACCTGATGGCGCTGCCAACGCTGCTGGAGGGAACGTTGATCGCCGATTCCATCGCGTCACTGGGCAGCATGGATTTCGTGTTGGGGGATACCGACCGCTAATGAACTTCTCGCCGCAGCTCGAAGAACGATTCGCCAAGATGCTCACGCGGTATCCGGAAGGGCGCACGCGTTCGGCCGTGGTTCCCATGCTGATGTATGCGCAGGATGAAGTAGGCGCGGTGACCAAGGAACTGATCGAGGAAGTGGCAAAGCGCTGCAAAGTGACGCCGCTGCAGGTGGATGAAGTGGTGGGTTACTACTCCATGCTGCACCGCAAACCGCAGGGCAAATTCCATGTGCAGGTGTGTACCAACATCAGTTGCCTGATCGTGGGCGGGGAAGAGTTGTATCAGCACGCCAAGAAGAAGTTGGGCGTTGGACACAAGGAAACCACCGCGGACGGTCAGTTTTCACTGGAAGAAGTGGAATGCATGGGCGCCTGCTCCTGGGCGCCGGCGGTCGAGATCAACTACGACTTCCATCATCACGTGACGCCCGAAAAGCTGGATCAACTGATTGACGGCTTAAGGAAGGCGCAGTAATGGCGAAGCAACTGTACAACCAGCCCAGCCCGCTAGAGACGCGCGTCGTCAGTAAGAACTTTGCGATTGAAGGTTCGGAGACGCTCGACGTTTACCTCGCCAACGACGGCTACAAAGGGTTTCGCAAAGCCAAGGAGATGACGCCAGAAGCCATCGTGGAGGAAGTGAAGACCTCGTCCTTGCGCGGACGCGGTGGCGCGGGATTCCCAACCGGTCTCAAGTGGAGCTTCGTCCCCCGTAATTCACCCAAGCCGCGCGTGATTGTAGTGAACGCGGACGAGAGCGAGCCTGGGACCTGCAAAGACCGGCTCTTAATGGAGTATGACCCGCACCAAATGATCGAAGGTATTTTGATCGCGGGTCTGGCAGTGGATGCGCACGTCGGCTACATCTATATACGCGGCGAATACCGCTATTTGATCGAAAAGGTGGATCGCGCCCTCGACGAAGCCTACGCCAAAGGTTACCTGGGCAAGAACGTTGCAGGCACCGGGTTCCAGTTCGATCTATACACACACAGCGGTGCGGGCGCTTACGAGTGTGGCGAAGAAACCGCGCTGCTCGATTCGCTCGAAGGCAAACGCGGTGTGCCGCGCATGAAGCCTCCGTTCCCGGCCGTGGCCGGCGCATGGGCCATGCCGACGCTGTTAAACAATGTCGAGACGTTTAGCGCAGTCCCGGCCATTATTCGCGACGGTGGCGCGGCGTTCGCGGCGCTGGGCACTCCGAAGAACGGCGGCACGCGGCTGGTGTGCATCTCGGGTCACGTCAACAAACCCGGAGTCTACGAGTTGCCGCTGGGCTTCCCGATGATGAAGGCGATCAACGAAGTCGCGGGCGGCATTCCTGGCGGGAAGAAGCTGAAGGCTGTGGTGCCGGGCGGCTCCTCGTGTCCCATTCTGCGCGCCGAAGAGTGTGACATTCCGATGGATTACGACACGCTGGCGAAAGTCGGCAGCATGTTGGGATCCGGTGGCATGGTGGTGCTGGATGAGACCACCGATATGGTCCGCTTCGCGCTGCGCATCATGAAATTCTACGCGCATGAGAGTTGCGGCTGGTGTATTCCGTGCCGCGAGGGCACTACCTGGTTGAAGAAGATTCTGCAGCGCTTCTATGATGGGCAAGGCCGCCGCGAAGATATTTCCATGCTGGGCGAGCTCTCAAAGAATATGCTGGGACGCACCTTCTGCGCGTTGGGCGACGCCGCGGCGCTGCCAACGATTTCCATCGTCGAGAAGTTTACGGAAGACTTTGAAGTTTATCTCGCGCGCCAAGAGGTGATGGTTTAACGATGCCTGAACTTATCAAGCTGACCATCGACGGCAGAGAGATCCAGGCGGAGAAGGGCAAGCTGCTGATCGAAGTGGCGCGCCAGAACGGTATCGAAGTTCCGGCATTCTGTTATCACGAGGATTACACGCTGCAGGCCGCCTGCCGCATGTGCCTGGTGGAGATCGAAAAGACTCCCAAGCTGCAAGTGGGTTGCACCACTCCTGTCGCCGAAGGCATGGTGGTGCGCACCGATTCCGACGTCGTGAAGAAGGCGCGCAAGGGGACACTTGAATTCCTGCTGACGAATCATCCGCTCGATTGCCCGGTGTGCGACAAGGGCGGCGAGTGCGAGCTGCAGGACATGGTGTTCCGCTACGGCGCCGGCGAGAGCCGCTTTGTCGAGCGCAAGCTTCACGTTGACGAAAAGCAGTGGTCGCCGGTGGTTTACTTCGACGCGCCGCGCTGCATCCTGTGTTATCGCTGCGTGCGTGCCTGCAATGAAGGCATGGGAGTGGGAGCTTTGGGCGTCGGCAATCGCGGCGTGATCTCCGAGATCGTCCCTAATCACCAGGATCACCTGGAATGCGACGAGTGCGGCGCCTGTATCGATATTTGTCCGGTAGGCGCGTTGACTAGCGGCGCCTATCGTTACCAGACGCGGCCGTGGGAGATGGAGCACGTCGGAACCATCTGCACACACTGCGCCGATGGCTGCAAGACTACGCTCGGCGTCCGCAATGACGAGATCATGCGCGGTAACAACCGTGATCGCAGCGGCATCAACAACGAGTTCCTGTGCGTGAAGGGACGCTACGCTTTCGACTTCACCAAGCACCCCGACCGCCTGCAATCGCCCATGATGCGCACCGAAAAAGGCTACGAGCCGATTTCCTGGGCGCAGGCGCTGGAAGTGGTCGCGACCAAGTTTAGCGAAGCGAAAGCGCGCAACGGTAAGTTCGGCATAGTTGGATCGAATCACACCACCAACGAAGAGAATTTCTTCCTGGCGAAGTTCGCACGCCAAGGCCTGGGCACGAACAACATCGATCATCATCGGACTGGTGACCTCGCGACCTTCTTTGATGCGCTGTCGGGCAAGAACAACGCCCTGGCTACAACCGGCGATGTGTATTCTGCGAAGGCTGTTCTAGTCGTCGGAGCGGATCTCGCGCAGCAGCACCCGTTCCTTTCTTTCCAGGCGCGCGCCAACTTCCGCCATCACAACGCACACATTTACGCAGTGACTTCGGGTCCGGTTCGCGAAGACAACCAGGCCGTCGCCAGCGTCAGAGTCCAGAAGGGCGGGGAAGTCGCCGGAGTAGAGTCGCTACGCGACAAGCTCAAGGCCGAGGCCGACCTTGTCATCGTGTTCGGCGATACCGTGCAGGGCGATGCGCTGCGGAAGTTGGTTGCCTTCGGCGATTCGCTCGGTATTCCAGTTAAATACGTTTGCCTGTTGGACTACTCC
>CAZDGT010000079.1:0-6372 GCA_964504905.1 uncultured Bordetella sp.
CACAGAAGATAGCTTTGCCCTTGCTCAAGAAATGCTATCCAGCATGCTGCAAATGGGCGCCGATGTCTACCTTTCTCATCGCTCCAAAAACTGGAATCCCGAAGGTTTTCGCGAAATCGAAATCGCGTTCGTCATGCGCGGGCACAGCCATGATCGCGCCGGTGCCGTAATCGATCAGCACGAAGTTGCCGATCCAGATGGGGATCTTCTCGCCGCTATAGGGATTGATGGCGTAATGGCCCGTGAACGCGCCGTCCTTGACGATATCTCCGGGGCCCATCTGCTTCCGAGCATCGATCATCTGCCGGGCCTTGGCGCGGCCCGCGTCATCCAGCAGCTTTTGTGCCAGCGGATGTTCCGGCGCCAGAATCAGGCACGTCGCCCCGAAGATGGTATCGACGCGCGTGGTGAACACGCGAATCTTCTCGCTGCCGCCTTCGAGCGAAAAATCGATCTCCGATCCCTCCGAGCGCCCGATCCAGTTGCGCTGCATGGAAAGCACGCGCTCCGGCCAGCCGCCTTCAAGCTTGTCGTAGGTGTCGCGCAGCAATTCATCGGCGTAGTCGGTGATTTTCCAGAACCACTGCTCCAGGGCCCGTTGTTCGACAGGAGTGGTTTCGTGACGCCAGCAGCAACCATCCACCACCTGTTCGTTCGCGAGAACCGTGGCGCATTCCGGACACCAATTCACCATCGCCTTTTTGCGGTACGCGAGCCCGCGCTCGAACATCTTTAGGAAAAACCATTGGTTCCACTTGTAATATTCCGGGTCGCAAGTGGCGATCTCCAGGTTCCAGTCATAGGCGAAGCCCATGCGGTGCATCTGGCGTTTCATCTCGGCGATGTTAGATACGGTCCAATCGCGCGGGTGCATGCCGCGCTTGATCGCTGCGTTCTCAGCCGGCAGCCCGAATGCATCCCAGCCCATGGGGTGCTTAACGTTATAGCCGCGCATCCACATGTAACGCGCCAGCGCGTCACCAATCGCATAGTTGCGCACGTGGCCCATGTGCAGGCGGCCGCTTGGATAGGGCAGCATCTCCACCACGTAATACTTGGGAGCGGTGGAACGCTCATCCGCCGCATAGAGCGTCAGGTCGCTATTCCAGCGCTGTTCCCACTTCAACTCGATCTGGTTGTGGTCGTACTGGTTTTGGTCGTGGAAGCTTTCCGGCATAGGTTCTTCAGTGTGTCCAGGTTGCGCTGTTCGTCGCCGTCCTGATCCACCGGCGTCTCAAGAATAAAAGCTTTGGAACGAAGCTGCGGGTGGGTGAGAATACGACGAAACCCGTCTAATCCAATATAACCTTGCCCGATGTGCTGATGCCGGTCGACGTGCGAACCCAGCGGAGCTTTTGAATCGTTGGCGTGGATTATGTGCACATTGTCGAGCCCTAGGACGCGCGAGGCCTCCGCGATGGTCTGCTTGAGGCCGTCTGCATTCGCGATGTCGTAGCCCGACGCGAGCAAATGGCACGTATCGAGACAGAACCCCACTGGAAGGTCCGTCATCTTCGGAGCGAATTCGCGGATGGCGGCCAGTTCTTCGAAGCGCCCGCCGATCTGCGCCCCCGCGCCGACAGTACACTCCGCCAGCAGCATCAACTTCCCGAACTTAAGCCCGGAGGCAGCCTGCGCCACTCCCTCCAGAAAATGAAAGATGCCTTGTTCCACCGTCTGGCCCTTGTAGTTTCCCGGATGAGCCACCAGGTACTCCGCGCCGATGGCAATGGCGCGTTCCAGTTCTCCGCGGAATGCTTCGACGGACTTCCCCCGAACGACCTCGTCCGCTGCAGCAAGGTTGATCAAATAGTTGTCGTGGATCACCAGCGGCGTCAGATCGTACTTATCGCGCGCGCGATTCAAGAGCGCGATAGACGCCGCGCTGGGTGCGGACGCCTTCCATTGCCGTGGACTCGCCGAAAAGATTTGGAACGTATTCGCGCCCAGTTCCGCCGCCCGAAGCGCCGCGCCTTCGAGGGACTTGGCGATGGAAGTGTGCAGCCCAATCCGCATGCTTCATAATAAAAGCAAGGTGTTTCTCCGCGCCGCAGCTTTCCTCTTGGTGGCATCCGCGCTCGCGACCGCAGCGGACCGGTTGTATCTCAAAGACGGTAGTTACCAGCTCACCAATGAATACGAAGTGAAGTCCGACCGCGTGCGCTACTACAGCACGGAGCGCGGCGAGTGGGAGGAAATCCCTCTCGAACTAGTGGACCTCGACCGCACCAAGGGCGAGGTTGTCGAACGCAAAGAACAGTTAGCGGCAGATGCCAAGGCCGAAGCCGAAGAGCGCGCCGCCGAGAAGCTCGCTCGGAAACAGGTTGCCAGTCTGCCCACCCAGCCTGGCGCCTATTACATCCGTGGAGATATCGTTGAGCCTCTCAAGCAGGCGGATTCAAAAGTGGTCAACAACAAGACGCGCAGTATCTTGAAGATAATTTCACCCCTCCCGACAGTGCCCGGCAAGTCCACCGTGGAACTGGACGGCGAACATGCGCCCTTGCACCTCACCGACCTGCGACCCGAATTTTATTTCCGGCTTTCCGATTATGAAGGCGTCGATATCATCAAGCTGACGCCAAAAAAAGGCGCGCGCGTGGTGGAAAACGTGTCCATCATTCAGCTGAAGGAGGACCGAATGGTGGACGAGCAGTTTCAGAAGGTCGAGACTTTCAAGAAGCAGGAAGCCGACCTGCTCTTTAGGATCTGGCCGATGAAGCCGCTGCCCCCGGGCGAGTATGCATTGGTTCAATACACGGAAGGCAAGATGGATCCGCAAGTCTGGGATTTCACGATTGACGCGAAATAGTCACTTGCCGCAGACGCGGTGAAAAAAGGCTAACGACTCGGCGGCGTTTTTCTCCCAGCGGTATTTCTCGGCGCGGGCGCGTCCGTAGCGCGCGAGTTTGGCGCGTTCGCCTTCGGACTCCAGTAAGCGTGTGATACCGGCAGCAATTTCGATAGGGCCATGCGGGTCCACCATCACCGCGGCGTCGCGCCCCACTTCGGGCATCGAGGATGTGGTCGAGGTGACCACGGCTACATGTGCCGCCATGGCTTGGGCAACGGGAAGCGCAAAGCCTTCGTAGAGCGAGGGATGCACGAACAACGTTGCTCCAGCCATCAGCCCCGGTAAATCGGCGTCTTTGGCGCCTCTGGTCGAGATCAAGTCAAACTTCTGCCGGAGCGCGGGCTCCAATTCTTTCCAGGCATCCTTCAGGGCGTCGAGGTTCCGGCGCGGCTCGCTGCCATCCGCGTATAGCACATAAGGGCGCTCACGATGTCCCGGCTTCGCATCGAAAAACTCGGCTGCTACGCCGGGATAGACCGTGGTAATCTTTTCCGGATCGATTCCCAGCAGCCGGGTGGCGTCTTGCCGAACACTATCGGATACTGCGATCAGACCGGCGGCGCGATCCAGGATTCTCTCCGCGAAAAGCTGCGACACTTTCACTTGCGCTTCCGAATACAATCCGGGCATCAACCAGCAGGAAAGATCATCCACTGTGGCGGTCAACTTCGCCCGGCGGGGGGTACAGGGCGTTGCCGTCGACGCATGAAAAACGTCAGTTCCACGCAGCGCGAAGTCGAGTCCAGTCGCGCCCAGCAACCCCACTAGCTTGCCGGATTCGAAAACACGAATGTGTTCCCCGCGAGCCTCGCGCTGGAGAGCCCCAACCCACTGAGTGACATCGCTCCCAGCGGCGTCAATCGTGATGCGCATACGCTATTGATTCGCGAACACGAACTTCCCACCACTCTCGGCCAACTTGTGCAGGCGATCTCGCCCCACCAGGTTTTCGAAACGTCCCACCTGTGTCTTATCGGCACAAACGTAGTAGCGCTCCATAGAAAGCCAGCGTTCGCGAAACTGTGCGTCATTGAGAAAAACCCCGGTCGGTGCGCCGGGCGCGTTGGAGCCGTATTCCAGATTGTTCACGCGCCCGTTCAGCAAAAATATTGGCTCGCCGTGATACGCTTCCGCGTAGTAAACGATGGACGAAAACGCGTAGTACTGATCGTCCAGGATCAGCTTGCCGTGCGGAGCGCGGTTGAGCGCCTCGGCCAGCGGCCGCGAAGCTAAGTATGGATCGAACGTCACCAGCGCCAATCGCGCCGCGTGGAAAAACAATATCATCATGACCACCGCTCCCGCAAAACTGCCGCGCCATGACGACCGCGCGCCCACCAGGAACGCCAATCCGGCCACCAGCAGCGGAAGTTTCAGGTATGCGAATGAGGCAATGGTCAGGTCGCCCATATGTCCGAGTGACAGCGTGTAGTTCTCCGGATTCTGCGTCAGCGCGCGGGAGATGTCACCGGGGGCGGGCAGGTTCCACACTTGCATCAGCAATAGTACGATCGCCAGGGCGGCCAGCGTTGCAATCCCGGTCAGTACTACTTGGCCTCGTCGCCGCCATGTGGCCGCAGCGTCCTCGGTAATCGCCGAGCCCAACAGCAGCGCCAATGCCGGATAGCAGGGCATCGAGTAATATTCCTGTGTCGAGGAGAAGGTGAAAAAAACGAGCAGGAATCCTGCCCAGCACAGGCACAGAAGGCGCGTGCGCGCGGCACGATCCTTTCCGCGGAATTGCAGTTTTGCGACCGCCGGGAAGTACACGCTCCACGGAAACAGCCACACCAAATGGAACAGCCAGAAATACAGGCGCGGGACGGTGTTGTAATCGCGCGGGTAGCGCACATTCAAGAACCGCAGAATGTGCTCGTTGAAGAAGTAAAACCAGAAGAAGCCTCGCCACTGGCCCGGGCCGCTTGACATGGTGAAATCGAAATACGGTGGATTGCGCAGAGTTGCGATCACATGCCAGGGCGCCGCGATGGCCATCGCGATTAGTGCCCCGCGGAACACCCGCAAGCGCCGCCACGTTTCGTGCTCGAATAGCTGGCCCGCAAACGCCAGGTACAAGAGCGCAGCGGCCACCGGAAACACGATGGCGATCAATCCTTTCAGAATTAACCCGGTCCCCATTGCCGCGGCCATGATCGCGCTCCATAAGCCGGGGCGGGCTTCTTCGGGATCGAGGGTTCGCAGGAATGCCCACAAAGCCAGCGCAATGGTGGCAGTGACGGTGACGTCTGGAATCTGGATGCGCGTGAACAGCCACAATCCAATGGATGTAGCAAGCGCGAGCCCCGCCCACAGCCCCGCGCGGAGCGAAAATGCCCATGCGCCGATACGAAACGTCAGCCAGCACAGAACCACGGCCGAGAGCGCCGCCGGAATGCGGGCCGCCCAATCGTGGACGCCGAAGATTTCGTACGACACCGCGATCATCCAGTAGATGAGTGGGGATTTTTCCAGGAATGCGATTCCGTCCAGGCGGGCCGTTACCCAGTCGCCCGAATCCAGCATATTCCGGGCGATTTGGGCCTGCGTCGCGTCCGTATCGTCCATGAGCGACGGCGGACTAATGATGCAGCCGAAAAAGATCGCAGCCGCGACCGCCAGAACGATTAGCCCGCGGGAACGTTGGGAGCTTACACTTCCGAAAGAGGGCGACACCCGTGCACTACGCTTCCAATTGTTCCGGAAACACTGCGTACCCTGCCGGTGGTGGAAACAGCTCTTCGAGCAGCAGCAGCCGTTTGCGCAAATACCGGCTCGGCAACTGGCGCGGACCCGTGTCCACGTCGATATCGCAGCAGACGCCGTGCAGATATAGCGTCAGGGTATCGGCAAAGGACTGCCGCGCGTATTCGCGAAAGGCCTTACCGTTGCGAACGTTCTGCGACCGCCGCATGGCCTGTTTTAGCCGCCAACTGGGCTCATCCACTTCACCGTGAACGTCGGCGCTGAGTTCGTCGCGCAGCACCCGGATGTATTTGGTTTCGACCTCGTCGCTCCAGTGATCCGCCATCAGCGTCGCCAGCAGATGGTAGAAGCGGTAGTGGTACTCCGCTACTTCCTGGTCTTTTAGCGCGAAAGCCAGCACTGTCTCCTCACCCAGCTTCAGTTGCGTATATGGGGATAGCCGCCCTTCTGGAGGCCGCTCGATAGAGACATAATCCGCAGCCGGCGGGGCAGCCTTGCGCTTTTCATGCGCGTCTCCACGCTCCAGGTAGGGAACCAACAGAATGGAAATCTTAGGCAACGCTCCGGCGATAGTCGGCGGCAGTGCCGCGACTGGCTCTTCCAGATACTCCTTGAGATCCTCCTCCGACATCGGAACGGAAGCGCAGTAGTAGGAAAACGTGTTGCTCAGCGGAATCATCTCGCCGCGATACCGCTCGGCGAATTGGGTAACGCTCAGCTTGGAGAGATCAAGTTGGGCCGGCATGGAGTGGCAATCTCATTGTACCGCCCGTTTGGCAAATTCCACAGCCTTAGCTGGAGTGTATGGCCCTTCC